>CAYRQA010000010.1:0-22303 GCA_964426285.1 uncultured Lachnospiraceae bacterium
TCGTGCCGATGGTGGCGACCGCCGTCTGCGCGACCGTCTTGATCGCACGCACGCCAGCTGCCTTGATCCACGTTTTCCAGTTTCTCTTCATGTTTTCTCCTCCTTAAGTAACGATTTCCCAAGATTTAACTTCATCATAAATCTTGTCGATGAACGAATTGCCCCTGAGGGCTTTGTATGCTTCGTAGAGCATCACGAAATTTTCGTATTCATACTGCCGTATGACCCCCGATTCGCGGTTGTGGTAGTAGATGCGCAGCATTTCGCTCCGAAGCTGGCACTTCGTGCCGTTTGCGATCTTTACCACACACACGATAACGGGGATGATCACCCCCAGCAGCACCCCGATCTCACCGATCAGGGTAACGACGGTCGTCAGATTCATGTGTTCCCCCCTCAATAGCTGTAGCTTCGGTCAGCCCCGATGCCCAGGCGTGTGATGTTGACCGTCCTCGTCGAACGGTTGACCGTCACGAAGTCGATCGCGTGGCTCTCGGCATCCTCGGCGACCGTGTGCTTGGTGGCATCGTCGTAGGCGATCTCGGTGTGATCGGAGGTGATCGTCACCGTAGCAGGGGTGAAATCAGCGTTCGGCATAGCATTCACCGTACTTCTCGAGGATTTCCACCGACTTTTCGAGAACCTTTGCCGCCTTCTCGCTGCGTCGTCTGTCGGTCAGAATGTCGCTCAGCTCGGAATTGGCGACCACCACCCCCTGTTTTTCAAGCTCGTTGATGAGCCATGCGTAGGTGAGGTAATACTTCTGCAAGAGCAGACGGACTTTTTCACGTTTTGCTCGCATGATTTGTGCCTCCTTTTTTGATATTTTTGTTTTGGGCGTGTACGAAAAACGTTGACAAACCGAGGATTCTATGGTACAATGATCTTGCCACAAACCAAATAACCATTGAAGACTTCCGAAAAATGGGCTTTTTCGGAGGGCGGTTTCCTATTGCTATTTGGCAACGAGTTTCGTACACTGTTGTCATTATAAACTAACCGATGTTAGATGTCAATAGCAAATACTGAATTTGGTTAGAATTGTACACTTGCACAAAAACAATGTTCTAATTTTGGTTAGTTTTATGAGGTGCTTATGTTTTGGTCTATTTTTGAAAAATTGTGTTCCGATCACAACACCACACCGAATGGTGTAGCCAAAAAACTTGAATTATCCAATGCTACCACTACCAAATGGAAGAATGGGGCAACACCGAGCGGGAAGAGCCTGCAAAAGGTAGCGGATTACTTTCATGTTTCAGTAGACTATCTTCTCGGAAACGAGCCCGCTGTCACCCCCGAAGAGGAGAACGCCTTCATGCAGCTCTTCTCAGAGCTGACCGCAGAAGAGCAGATGGAGATCGTACAGCGGATGCTGGAGATGCGCAACAAAAAATAAGCGTCACCCGGGCAGGGCAACGCTTACAGCATCGGTTATGTATTCACTTGCGCACTCGTCGATCAACCGTCTTTCGCATTCGGCTCATGATCTCTTTCCGCTCGTCTTTAGAAAGACTGTGAAAGAGCTGACGTGCCTCTTTGATTGAAACGGCAGTGCCGCGAGCAGTGGGTCGATCTTGTGCGCTCATGTACATTCTCCTTTGTTGTATTATTGTAGCGGAACAAATGTTCGTAATTTGATTATAGCACAAGAAAATTGAGATTGCAATAGAAATTTTTGACTTTTTGAAGAAAATTTGAGAAAATCGAAGGACATTACAAATGAAGAAAAATTTACGTTTCCGAGTAATGTTAATTACGGCAGTAATTGGATTCATTGCTACCGCTGTTTTCGTTTCCGTAGTTGATTCTGATGCGCACTTCAAATTGATCTTAGGGCAATTTTTATACTATCCATTGGCTTTTTTAGTAATCTCAGGCGGATTTAGATGGAAATGGAAAGGCAATGCAACTTGGGTCGCAACGCTAACAGTTTTGCCGTGTTGGGTTGCCCTGTTTGGACCTTTAATAATTGAACCAATGGAATTTTTGAAGTGGTACGCTTTTGTTGGCATCACCACATCAGTCATGATATTTGAATATAAGTTGTTGGATTAAAAGAAAATGTGTGAAAGCAGAAGGTAGCATGGTAATGGAACTCATTGTATTGATTCTGTTATTCCTTTTAGTGCTGACTCATGCGTGCCGAGACCATAAAGAAAAAGAGAAGGCAAGCGATGAGTTTTGGGCTTCGGAATGCAGAGAGCACCTGCGATGTATATCGAATATGTTTCGCCCGGATTGTCAGACGATCACCAAAGAAACTCTGACGCTATACAGCCAACGCTTATATCGATGCAGGAAAGATATACAGTACAAGCCATATTTTTCGCCGTTTATTTCAATTCTGGAGCAACACAAAACATCGATAAATGATCTGAAAAAAGAGTATTTACATTCTGTAATCGAAAAGATCAACCAACGACCGGGATTTGAACGAGTTACAGAATTGCCGAGCGATCTTGCCGAGGAATACGAACGAAACATTAAGGTAATAGCTGATCAATTCCTCGAGATCGGTGACTATCTTGTCATAAACCCATCCGAACTTGAGCCCAAATTAGACAACATTCAACCCTAACGAAAGGAGCCGCCCATGAAAGTCGCCCTCTATCTGCGCTACAGCTCAGACCGCCAGACCGAACAGTCGATCGAAGGTCAGCAGCGCGTCTGCACGGCATACTGCGAACGCAACGATATGCAGATTGTGGAAGTCTACATAGACCGTGCACTGTCTGCATCCAAGCATACCGAAAAGCGTGAGCAGTTCCAGCGCATGATCCGCGACAGCGAAAAACACATTTTTGAGGCAGTCGTGGTCTATAAGCTCGACCGATTTTCAAGGGACCGCTACGATTCAGCCATCTATAAAAACAAGCTAAAGAGAAACGGCGTGCGCGTGATCTCGGCGACCGAGAACATTTCGGACACCCCCGAAGGCATCATTTTGGAGTCGGTGCTCGAAGGTATGGCAGAGTTCTATTCCAAGGAGCTGGCGCAAAAAGTGTCCCGAGGGATGAACGAGACCGCGCTGAAAGGCAATTCCTGCGGTGGTGCTATCTCGCTTGGATATAAGATTGAGAACAAAAAATACGTAATCGATCCGGTGACAGCGCCCATCGTTGCAGAAGCGTTTGAACGCTATGCAAACGGCGAGACGGTCAAAGAGATATGCGAGAGCTTCCGCGAGCGAGGGCTCCGAACCGCCAAAGGCGCGGAGTTCAACAAAAACTCGTTCCACACAATGTTTCGGAACGAGCGTTATATCGGTGTGTACAAGTATAAAGATATACGAATCGAAAATGGTGTTCCCGCCATCGTAAATAGAGAGGTGTTTGATACCGTGCAGAAACGGCTCAAAATCAACGCGCAGGCTCCGTCAAGAGGGAAAGCTAAGGTTGAATATCTGCTTGCGCAAATGCTCTTCTGCGGGCACTGCGGGGCACTCATGACAGGCGAAAGCGGAACAGGGAAGAGCGGAGAAGTCTATCACTATTACACCTGCTCAAATCGCAAACGGTTCCATACCTGCAACAAGAAGAACCTCAGAAAAGATTGGATCGAGCGCGCGGTAGTGGAAGACGCCATCACCTTACTGACACCCGAGCGGATCGACGAGATTGCCGAAATGGCAGTCAGCCAATCCGAAGCAGAAGCCGCTGAGAACAAGGTAATTCCCGCGCTGCAAGCAGAACTTGACGAGAAAGAGAAAAGTATATCCAACCTCTTAAAGCTCGTAGAAAGAGGATCTGACTCCGAGTCACTGCTCGCACGGCTCGATGAATTGGAGCGCCAAAAGAAAAGTCTCGAGAGACAGCTTTCGGAGGCAAAGGAAGACGTACTCGTTCTCGAAAAGAAAGTAGTTGTATGGTGGCTCACTCAATTCGCCAAGGGCGAGATAAACGATCCCGATTTCCGCAGACGCGTCATTGATATGTTGGTCAATTCGGTGACTGTATGGGACGAGCCCGACGGATGGTATAAAATCACGACTGTCTACAACCTCACATCCAACAACACGAAGACGTTTAGGGTTTCGGATTTGACTGGTAATGCTCCACCATGGCGCACACGCACGAACTCATAGAACTAAGATTTGTAGTTTGGCGCAATGTGTTTGCGATTACGATCGAAAACATCCGAAGGGTATAACCTTCGGATGTTTTCTTCTTTATCCCTTCTCTCATCATTCATAACAGAAAAGATCCGCCCAAGCTAAAGCTCTTGCGGATCTGAATTTCTGCATCAAGCCCTAAATCTTTCCGTATGCGGTGCTCTCTCCGAGGCAGTGCTCAATGCGGAGCAGACGGTTGTACTTGCACACGCGTTCAGAGCGGCAGGGGGCGCCTGTCTTGATCTGTCCTGCATTGGTGGCAACAGCAATATCGGCGATGGTAGTGTCCTCTGTCTCACCGCTTCGGTGAGAGACGATCGCCGCATACCCATGACACATCGCGGCCCCGATCGTTTCGATCGCTTCGGAGAGCGTGCCGATCTGATTGGGCTTGACGAGCACGGCATTGGCGGTGCTCTCCCGATATCCTCTTTCGAGGCGTTGCTTGTTGGTAACAAAAAGGTCGTCTCCGACGATCTGGAGAGAAGGGTTTCGCTTGGTAAATTCGGCAAACGCCGCCCAGTCATCCTCCGCAAAGGGGTCTTCGATTGATGCGATCGGGTATTTTTTGATCAGCGCATCATAGTAGCCCATCAGCTCTTCGGCGCTCATCTGCTTGCCTTTTTTAGGCAGGGTGTAACGGCTATTCTTGAACCACTCACTCGAGGCGATGTCGAGCGCAATGCGCACGTCCTCCCCGGGACGGTAACCCGCCTTCTCGATCGCCTTGATGATATAGTCGAGCGCTTCCTCGTCGCCTGCAAGATCGGGTGCAAAGCCACCCTCGTCCCCGACCGCCACCGAGTGCCCGTCTGCCTTGAGCAGCTGCTTGAGGGAAGCGTAAATCTCGGTGCCCATGCGCATGGCATCGGTAAAGGTCTGTGCACCTACGGGCATGATCATGAACTCCTGCACGTCGAGGTTGTTGGAGGCGTGCGCACCGCCGTTGAGGATGTTCATCATCGGCACGGGCAGCACTCTTGCGGCGCTCCCTCCGAGATAGCGATAGAGGGGGAGGGAATAATACTTGGCGGCGGCACGTGCCGTCGCAAGCGATACTGCCAGAATTGCGTTTGCGCCGAGCTTCGACTTATTCGGCGTACCGTCGAGCGTACAAAGCGTGCGGTCGATGCAGTCCTGACAGTCGGCACGCTTTCCGACGAGCGTCTTTCGGATCTCTCCATTGACCGATTCGACCGCCTTGCTGACCCCTTTACCGCCGTAAGCAGTTCCGCCGTCACGAATTTCGGTCGCCTCATGCGAGCCTGTCGAAGCGCCCGACGGTACGGCGGCTGTTGCACCCTCTCCGTTTTCGAGGACCACGGTCGCTTCAACCGTAGGCAATCCTCTCGAATCAAAAATCTGTCTCGCACTCACCGATGCGATTTTACATTCGGATAATACTTTCATGAAAATCCAACCTTTCATTCGTTTTAGGATAGTATTTCCACGAAATCGGATGATTCATTCGCCGTTTGACAAATTCAGCCTTCTGTGCTACAATGTTGTATCAAATCGCTTGAAGGGAAGTACACATGAAATATATCAAACCCGCGATCCTCTGTGCTCTGGCGATCATTTTAATGGTCGTGATATTCATTTTCTCTGCACAGCCTGCCGAGGCTTCTTCAGCAATGAGTTCGCCCCTTGCGCAGATGCTCGTAAAGCTGCTGTATCCCTCCTATGACAGCATGAGCGCTGAAGAACAGACCGCTCTGCTGGACACATGCAGCTTTATCGTCCGCAAGGGCGCTCACTTTGCGGAGTATACACTGCTCGGATCGCTTATCACTTTAGCGCTCGGCAGTGTTTGGAGCACCCGATTGGGCTCTTCTATGCGATCGGCGATCTGCCGCGGAAAGCTGCCGCTCATTGCAATATGCGCAGGCGCATTCTATGCCGCAACCGACGAGCTGCACCAGCGCTTTGTCCCGGGACGAAGCGGACAGCTCTCCGATTGGTTGCTCGACAGTGTCGGCGTAGCTACAGGCGTGCGGAGTATACACTGCTCGGATCGCTTATCACTTTAGCGCTCGGCAGTGTTTGGAGCACCCGATTGGGCTCTTCTATGCGATCGGCGATCTGCCGCGGAAAGCTGCCGCTCATTGCAATATGCGCAGGCGCATTCTATGCCGCAACCGACGAGCTGCACCAGCGCTTTGTCCCGGGACGAAGCGGACAGCTCTCCGATTGGTTGCTCGACAGTGTCGGCGTAGCTACAGGCGTGCTGATCATCCTGCTGATCGCCCAAATCAAAAGCGCCCGCCACAAAAACGGCAGGCGCAGATAAATTGCATTAGAGAAGCTTCACCGAATAGGAGACCGAATAGGTCTCGTTGGGCTTCGCTTTGCGGATATTGGGCTTATCGGCAAATTCGGGCGCTTCGTCGACAAATGCGTTTACGCCGTTCCAAGGCTCGATGCAGAGGAAGGGCGCGTTCTTTCCGGGCGGCGTCCAGATACCGAGCAGATCGAAGCCGTTAAAGTCCATCTCCACCCCTTTACCGCTCCGATCACACAGCTTTACCTTGCGGGATTCGAGCCCCTTCAGGATGAGCGCATCCTTATCGAAGAGCGAATAGTCAAGCTCGATGCGATCTGATCCGCCCGTGAAGTTTTGGGTACCTACGGGGTCTTCGATGAGCTGACCGCCTACTGCTTCGAGACGGGTCAGATCATGCTCGGGCATCTCGAAGATGAGGGTGTGATCAGAGAATGTATTCCCTTCGGTAAAGGGCAGACAAAAGCCGGTATGACCGCCGATCATGAAGGGCATCTCGACCTCTGACAGATTTATGATGTCAAAAGCGGTAGTGAATCCCTTCTCGTCAAGCGTGTGGGTCACTTCAAAGCGGAAAGCAAACGGAAAGCCCTCACGCGTTTCGGCATTGTCGGACAGAGACAGAGTGATGCTGTTTTCCGACTGCCGTGCAAGCGAAAACAGGCTCTTGCGGGTATAGCCGTGCTTGGGAATTTGGTACTCTTTCCCGTAAAAGCAGGTCCTACCATCCTTAAGAAAGCCGATGACAGGGAAGAGGATCGGATTGTGACCGTTCCAATAGCCGGGATCACCCGTCCATATGTATTCGCGACCGTCTTTTTTAAGTGAAATGAGTTCCGCACCCAAGTCGCAGACGGTAGCGGTAAGTGCGTTGTGTCTGAGTGTATATTCCATCGTTGGTCCTCCATAAAGACATTCTCCGGTGACGCCGAAGGGCAGATCACCGGAGACTGCAGGTCTTTTGTCTTGATTGTTCAAGAAATTGTGGATTATTCGCAGCAGTCAGCGCACTCGGTGTCAGCTTCTTCGGCTACGCACTCCATCTCGTCACAGGTGGAGCAGTCGCAGGAATCCTCATCGAGAATGCAGCCGCAGCAGGCGTCATCCAGGACATCCTCTTCCTCGTCGCAAGTGCATTTCTTTTTGCCGAATTTCTTCACCAGCATCAGAGCGATCGCAACAGCAGCGGCAACTGCGCAAAGTACGGCAAGTACCTTTACAACGGTGGAAAGGACGCTGCACGATTTTTCTTCTTTCATCTTATCGAACCTCCTCATATAATTTACTTTAGTATATCATGTTTTTCGGCTATCCTTAAAGAAATTGCATGAATTTATTATGAACATATTGTTAATTTTGATAACTTCTTCCAAAGATGCCCGTAAATTGCAGAAAAAATTTACCCAAGTCTCATTGCAATTTTGGGATATTCATGCTATAATGGAGAATAAAATTAAAAGGGGGAGTGGGCAATGTCCGAATGGGTGAGCGAACGCTTCGATCTGCTGTCGGCAAACCGTGCAGAGTTGCGTGCATTTATGACCGCACTGGGTCTTCCCGCATTCCGTGCGGATCAACTGCATAAGTGGATCAATAATGCCACTCCTCTCGATGAAATGAGCAATCTCCCGCTTTCGCTCAGAAGCACACTTGCCGAGCGTGCAACGCTTGACTATCCGAAAATCGCCGAAAAGTTTATCTCGAAAATCGATAATACCGTCAAATATCTCTTCGAGCTCTCGGACGGTCAGATGATCGAGGCGGTGCTGATGGAATACGAGCATGGGAATACCATCTGCCTCTCGACGCAGGCGGGCTGTCGCATGGGATGCCGCTTTTGCGCATCTACCCTCGGGGGAAAGGTGCGCGATCTCACCGCAGGTGAGATGCTGGGGCAGATTCTCGTCGCACAGCACGATTCGGGAAGACGTGTGTCGGGCATCGTGCTGATGGGCGTCGGTGAACCGCTCGATAATTATGACAACGTGATCCGTTTTTTGAGATGCGTGAGTGCACCCGAAGGGCTCAATATCGGTTCTCGCCATATCTCGCTTTCTACCTGCGGTCTGGTCGACAAGATCGCAAAGCTTGCCGAGGAAGATCTCGCCATCACGCTTTCGATCTCGCTTCATGCATCAAATGACGAAAAGCGTTCGAAGATCATGCCTGTCAACCGGAAGTGGAACATCGATGCGCTCCTGACTGCCTGCCGCGATTACTTTAACCGTACCGGCAGACGGATCTCCTTCGAATACACCCTCATTGCAGGTGAAAACGACCGACCGGAGGATGCAAACGAGCTTGCCGCCCTACTGCAAAAGTACATGGGCAAGCGCCCCTTCCACGTCAACTTAATCCCCGTAAATCCTGTCAAAGAGAGAGGCTTCTCGGCATCGGGCAAAAACAGTGTTCGCCGTTTTTGCTCCATGCTCGGCGACCGAGGCGTCAATGCGACGGTCAGACGCAAATTAGGCGAAGATATCAATGCGGCGTGCGGACAGCTCAGACGTTCTGCCGCTCAAACCAAGTGAGAAAGTAAGCTATTTACATCCGGAGGTGATCTGGTCATGCAGTACAGCGCTTATACCAACGTTGGCAGAGTCCGCAGTCAGAATCAGGACTGCTATATGGTCACGCCCTTTTCCGAAAGGGTCTCTCTCTTTACGGTCTGTGACGGCATGGGCGGTGCGAGCGGCGGTGAAACTGCCAGCAGGACTGCCTGTGAGAGCTTCCATGCGACTATGCTGGAAGGACTGAACGAGATCGTCCGCAATGAGGGCGAGCAAGGACTGAAAGTCGCCGCGACCGTCCGCAAGCTGATGCTCTCTGCCGCTCGTTCTGCCAATCATTCGGTCTACGAGCTCTCGCTCGATGATCCGACGCTCGCGGGCATGGGCACGACGCTCGTCTCTCTGCTTTTGGTCCGCAAAACGGCTTATATCATAAATATAGGGGATAGCAGGGCATACTATCTCTCGGAAGGTGAGCTGACCCAGATCACTAAAGACCATTCCTACGTTCAGTATCTGGTCGATTCGGGACAGATCGCGCCCGAGGAGGCTCAGACGCACCCCAATAAAAACATCATCACCAAGAGCGTCGGTACGTCCCCAGAGCTCGAGCCCGATCTCTATACCGTCGATACCCGACGAGTCGATCTGCTGCTCCTTTGTTCGGACGGGCTCTCCAATATGGTGAAGGAAACTGACATCGCCACCGTCCTCACTGACGGTGAGACCGAGCTTTCTCATAAAGCAGAGCGGCTGACGGCAGTTGCCAATATTCACGGCGGAGCTGATAATATCACTGCGGTGATCATTGATCCGCATTCTATTCAAATATAAAGGAATTGATCATTAATGGAAGCAACACTTCCCGGTTATATCGGTCGCACTCTGGACGATCGCTATCTCATCAGAAGTCACGTCGGCAGCGGCGGTATGTCGCGGGTCTTTTTAGCCGAAGACCTGGTCATGCACCGTGAGGTCGCCATCAAGATGCTTCGCGAGGAGATCGCCAAAGATGAGGCGGCCGTTCGCAGATTCGTCCACGAGGCAAAGGCAGTTTCGATGCTCGCTCACCCCAATGTGGTGAGCGTATACGACGTTGCGATGTCATCGAAGGATAAATATATCGTGCTCGAGTATGCGGTCGGCATTACGCTCAAGGAATATCTTCGCGAAAAAGGACCGCTCACTGCAAGTGAGGTCATCCACATTGCCGTGCAGATTCTCGCAGGACTTGAGCACGCCCACTCGAAGGGTATCATTCATCGCGATATCAAACCGCAGAATATTATTATCGCACCCGACGGTGCGATCAAGGTGACCGATTTTGGCATCGCCAAGCTCCCCGGCTCCGAAACGATCACGATGTCGGACAAAGCCATCGGCTCGGTGCACTATATCTCCCCCGAGCAGGCAAGCGGCAAACCGGTCGATTACAGCAGCGACCTCTATTCGGTCGGGATCATTCTTTACGAGATGATCTGCAACCGTCTGCCCTTTGAAGCGGACACCGCCGTTGCGGTCGCCTGTAAGCAGATCAGCGAAAATCCGATCCCTCCCTCCGCCTTCATGAAGGGCGTACCGCGCGGATTGGAGCAGGTGCTCATGAAAGCGATGAGCAAGCGGCCGGACGACCGCTTTGAGAATGCGGCACAGATGCTCTCTTGTCTGAGGCGTCTCGAATCGACCCCCGAAGCGGTGTTTGATTTTGTGTCGGTCGATGCCATCACCGAAGCGCAGGCGGCAATGCCCGACGGCAGCTCTATAAGCAGCGAGGGGATCTTTGATGCATTGGAAGAAGACGCCGAACCCGTCGAAGCCATCGAAACGACCGACGGTAAGCCAAAAAAGCGTCCGAGACGCCAAAAAATCGTAGTCAAAGAGATCGAGGTCAAAAAAGACCGATTTGCCATGCTGCCTGTGATTCTGGGCGTATTTTGTGCGGTCATGTCGGTACTGCTGGTTTGCGGTGTTTATCTTTTGCAGACCTATTTCATCGGCGGCGGTGCGAATTCGAAGATGATCATTGTGGACGATTTTGTCAGCAGGATCTACTCCGAGGAAATGAAAGCCGAGCTCGAAGCAGAAGGCTATTCCGTGGTGGTCGAATGGGTCAAGAGCAGCGATCACCTTGCCAATTCGATCATTTCACAGTCGCCCGAAAAGAACGTGCGTCGCACGATCGTGCCCGGTAAACAGCCCTGTGTGCTGACCCTCGTGGTCTGTCAGGGAGAAAATCTGCTGATCCTCCCCGATTACACCGGCATTGAATACCGGCAGGCACAGATCGAAATGAGACGAAATAAGCTCAATTATACCATTGAAAGGGTATATAATTCCGCAATTGCCGAGGGACATATCATTTCCACCTACCCGAAGGCAGGTACTGTCATGACTGCCGACACCAAGGTCACCGTCTATGTCAGCAAGGGTGGAGAGGTCTCGTATGTGACGGTGCCCTGGCTGATCGGTCATACTGCGGCAGAGGTGTCTGAGCTGCTTAAAAACGCAGGACTGCGTCCGGGTAAGATCACCTACGACTATTCGGAAAGTGTAGATCCCGGTCTTGTCATCAGCCAGAGCCTGACAGCAGGCGTCACCGTTCAGGCAGGGATTACGAGCGTCGATCTGGTGGTCAGCTTAGGTTCGCAATTTGTACCGATCCTGCCTGTCGAACCGCCCCCGCCCGAAACTACACTCCCGAATCCCGATCTGCCCGATACAATTGTCCCCGAGGACACCCCTTTGCCGAGTGTAACGACTGCTCCCGAGCAGACGGGCTCATCAGTCCCTCAGACACAAGCGCCTTCGACCGCAGCACCCGATGAGCCTAACGGAAACGACCAAACGTTGAATAGGAATCAAAACAAGTGAAAATACGTCAAGAAAATATCAGAAATTTTTCAATCATTGCCCATATCGATCACGGTAAATCGACACTCGCTGACCGTCTGCTTGAAAAAACGCAGGCGGTCTCGAGCCGTGAAATGTCCGAGCAGTTGCTCGACAATATGGATCTCGAGCGTGAGCGAGGC
The DNA here is from genome assembly GCA_964426285.1 of uncultured Lachnospiraceae bacterium. Taxonomy (GTDB): domain Bacteria; phylum Bacillota; class Clostridia; order Oscillospirales; family CAG-272; genus CAKSQF01. The sequence goes on from CAYRQA010000010.1 coordinate 11,938, forward strand.
ATCACGATCAAGGCGCGTGCCGTGCGCATGGAATACGACGCCCCCGATGGAGAAAGGTACGCCCTCAATCTGATCGACACCCCCGGTCACGTCGACTTCAGCTACGAGGTCTCCCGTTCGCTCAATGCCTGCGAAGGTGCTCTGCTCGTCGTCGACGCTACGCAAGGAATCGAAGCACAAACGCTCGCGAACGCATACCTTGCCTCCGACGCTAATTTGGAGATCGTGCCGGTCATCAACAAGATCGACCTGCCGTCCGCAGACATTGACCGATGCAGAAACGAGATCGAGGATATCATCGGCATCCCCGCAGAGGATTGCCCTGCAGTCTCTGGAAAAGCGGGACTGAACATCGAGGATGTGCTGACCGCGGTCATTCGTGACGTACCTGCGCCTACGGGCGACCCCGATGCTCCGCTGAAATGCCTCATTTTCGATTCGTACTACGACGCATATCTCGGCGTTGTCGTCTATATCCGCGTAATGGAGGGAACACTCCGTGCAGGCGAACGCATCAAGCTCATGCACACGGGCAGTGAGTTTGAAGTGGTGGAGATCGGCACGATGACCGCCTTCGGTCTGCAAAAGGGCGAAGCGCTCTCAGCAGGTGAGGTCGGCTATTTCACCGCCAGCATCAAGACGGTTGCCGAAACGCAGGTCGGCGACACGGTCACCCATGCCGCAAGAGCGACGGATGAACCGCTCCCCGGCTTCAAAAAGGCACTCCCGATGGTATACTCGGGCATTTATCCCGCCGACGGCTCCAAATACGGCGATCTGCGCGATGCGCTTGAGAAACTGCAGCTCAACGATGCCGCGCTCTCCTTCGAGCCCGAGACCTCAGCGGCACTTGGCTTCGGCTTCCGCTGCGGTTTCCTCGGACTGCTGCACATGGAGATCATTCAGGAGCGCATCGAGCGTGAGTTCAACCTCGATATCATCACCACCGCCCCCAGCGTTATCTACCGCATCACTCGCCGCGACGGGGAAGTGGTCTACATCGATAACCCCACGGGCTTCCCATCGCCCGACGAGATCGACGAGGCAGCAGAGCCGATGATCCACGCACATATCATCACGCCCGTCGAGTACGTCGGCGGCATCATGGATCTTTGTCAGGACCGACGCGGTATATTTACCGATATGAAGTACCTCGACGAGACTCGAACCGAGCTTCTCTACGAAATGCCGCTCAACGAGATCATTTACGATTTCTTTGATGCACTCAAATCGAGAAGCAAGGGCTATGCTTCGCTTGACTACGAGTTCTCCGAATATAAGCAGAGCAAGCTGGTCAAGCTCGACATTCTGCTCAACGGAGAGGTAGTTGACGCACTTTCCTTTATCGTGCACGATACCAAAGCCTACGGCAGAGCCCGCAAGATCTGCGAAAAGCTCAAGGATAACATTCCGAGACAGCTCTTTGAAGTGCCGATCCAAGCCGCGATCGGCGGCAAGATCATCGCCCGCGAAACAGTCAAAGCGATGCGCAAGGACGTGCTTGCCAAGTGCTACGGCGGCGACATCACCCGTAAGAAGAAGCTGCTTGAGAAGCAGAAAGAGGGCAAGAAGAAGATGCGTCAGCTCGGCTCGGTTCAGGTGAGCCCCGAAGCATTTATGGCTGTGCTGAAGATGGACGACGACAACTGATGAAAAAATGCGGACTGTACATTCATATTCCGTTTTGCCTGCAAAAGTGTGCTTATTGCGACTTTTATTCGAAGTCGACCGATGAAGCCACCAAAGCGGCATATATCCGTGCACTCAACCTCCATATGAAGCGACTTTCGCTGAGTATGGAGGATGTCTGCGTGGATACCGTTTATATCGGCGGCGGCACGCCCGGACTGCTTACGCCCGAACAGCTTACAAATCTGCTCGATACGATGCACCGCGCTTTTCATATTCACCCCGATGCCGAGATCTCGATGGAGACCAACCCTGCAGCAGATGCGGCAGCGACGCTTGCGGTTGCCTGCGAGGGGGGCGTGAATCGACTGAGCATCGGTCTGCAATCGGTGCATGAGTGTGAGCTGAAAACCCTCGGTCGGCTTCACCGCTATGCCGAATTTGAGGCTACCGTAAAAGACGCCCGTTCGGTCGGCTTCGGGAACATCAGCGCCGATCTCATGTACGGCATTCCGCACCAGACGACCGACAGCCTGCTTGCCTCGGTCGATGCGCTTTCTGCACTCGAACCAACGCACATCTCGCTCTACGGACTGCGCGTAGAAGAGGGAACACCCTTCGGGCGCATGGGCGATCGACTGATCCTCCCAGACGAGGACAGACAGTGCGAAATGTATGAGCGTGCGGTCGAGCGGCTGTCTGACAACGGTTATCGGCGCTATGAGATCAGCAATTTTGCCGCAGAAGGCTATGAATGCCGTCACAATCTCCGCTATTGGAAGCGGGAAGAATACATCGGGCTCGGACCTGCCGCGCATTCCTACTATGACGGCATCCGATACAGCTACCCTCGGTCGCTGTCCGACTACATCTCAGCCCTCGAGCAGGGAAGCCTGCCACCGCGCGATGCCTGCGACCTCATTACACCGAGTGATGCCGCCAATGAGAGGATCATGCTCGGTCTGCGGCTCGAGCGCGGCATCGAAGTCGATGAAGCGCTCCTATCGACCTGCGAGCCCTATTTAAGCGGCGGCTTTATGTGGACAAAAGACGGAAAGATCGGATTCACTACAAAGGGCTTTCTGGTCAGCAATACGATTTTGGCATCGATCATCAACTAATGAAACAAAAAATCGACCTACCGGTCGGTTCATACGGCGAATTAAAGGTTCAGAACAAAAGGTTCTGAGCCTTTTTTGTATGGAAATTACCGACGACTGATCACTATACCGATTACAAATGTAACCTTTATCGCGTTCCGATGAGTAATCTTGAAGATGCACCCGAAGTGGTTGTCGAGAACATGATGTACCAGCAGCCCTATTGCCGATTTACAGAAGACACGCTTTACTACGAACCATGTTTGTACGAATATGTGGATGCATCGGAAAGAGGATCTGATGGAAGAATCTATACGGCTGTTGACATCAGTGGCGGCAAGCTGCTGGCGTTAGATCTCGAAACAGGGGAATCTAAGGTGATTGTCGGAGAAGACGGGATCGTGATCTATCCACAATATGCTTGGGGGGATTTGGTCGTATTCAGCGCATGGCCATGTAAAGTGTCGGGTTTGGAAATTTCGGGAGATAATAGCAAATTGCACATTGCGTATTCGTCCGGAAAGCCGCACGAGTATTTATGCGAGAAAAGTGAGCTGGGGCGCATCAACCGGGAATCTTGAGTTATGATGCAACATCTCCTCATAAGCGAACTGCGCAAACTGCTGACGCGCCCCCTCACTGCCTCAGCAGGCGCTTCAGCGCATCCTGAAGCGCATCGTCTGCCTCGTCGTCGAGAAGGGTGTAGCAGACATAGTTGTCGTAGCGCTTTACTCTCCCGGTGAGCGATGTGCCTAAGCTGTGCGCCGTTCGGTCGGCTGGTGAATCGGTGGGGTCAGAGGCGGGCGTCTCGGTGGTATCGCAGTCGCCGAGATAGGCGAGCTTGCCGGGGATGGTCAACTCGAGGTAGTCGTCGAGCAGCTCTTCGAGTGCCTCGGCATCTTCATCGCTCGCACAAAGAAAGACACCGTATTCGTCGACCGAGCCCGCTCTCGTCTGCACCATGACCACGCTGTCTGAGCAATAGGGTTCGGGCAGTCCGAGGAAAAAGTGGATCTGATCGGCATCGTATCGAACGAGCGTTTCGGGATGATTCAGCATTGGAGTGAGCGTTTCGGCGATCACCTCGATGTCAATGTCACTGCGATAGTCGGTCGATCGGTTGCATCCTGCAAACATAAGTGCGAGCAGAATGGCAAGTGTGAGTAGCAGCATTCGGATGTGCTTCATGAAATAAATCCTCCCTGTTGGGACAAAAATGGGCAGAAAAGTTGACAAATCGATCGCAATCGGTTATAATACCCTTTGACGACGCCGACGGGAAGCCGATCGGCTGATTTTACGGAGTAATTTATGACTGTGATCGGATGTAATAAACTGACCCTGACCTACGGTGTGCAGACCATACTCGACAGCGTCAGCTTCTCACTCAACGAGGGGGATAAGCTGGGCATCGTCGGCGTAAACGGAGCGGGAAAATCGACCCTGCTGAAAATGATAACGGGCGAAATCGAGCCGACCAGCGGCTCTGTGTTCGTTGCCAAGGACAAAAAGCTTGCCTACCTTGCTCAGATCTGTGAATCGGACAGCCGTCAGACGGTGCTGAAGGAAATGCTCGATGCATTCCCGCATCTGCAAAAAATGGAGGACGATCTTGCGCGGCTGCAATCTGCCGCAGAAGCGGGCGACAACGATGCCGCCATGCACTTTGCCACACTGCATGAGAAATTCATCGCAGAGGGCGGACTTGAGTACGTCGGGCGCTGTAAGGGCATCCTCACCAGTCTCGGCTTTGATTCGAGATTCTGGGATGAGGAGATCGTTAAGCTGAGCGGCGGTCAGAAGACGAGGGTCATGCTCGCGCGCATCCTCCTCTCCGAGCCCGACATCATCCTGCTTGACGAGCCGACCAACCACCTTGACATCGACAGCATCCGCTGGCTCGAGAATTACCTCGAAGGCTCGCGCAAAACGCTCATCATCGTCTCGCACGACCGCTACTTCCTCTGCAAGACCACCACGCTGACCCTCGAAATCGAGGGCTGCAGGTCGAAACTTTATCAAGGCAACTACGACTTCTACTCGGCAGAAAAGAAGCGTGAGCGCGAAATTCAGGCGCACCAGTACAAGGAACAGCAGAAGGAGATCGCCCGCATCGAGGCATATATCGAGCAGCAGCGCCGCTGGAACCGCGAGCGCAACATCATCGCCGCCGAAAGCCGCCAGAAGCAGCTCGACAAGCTCGAACGCATCGAAGCGCCCTCCAAACTGCCCGATTTGATCCGCATGAGCTTTTCCAAGGGGGAAGAGAGCGGCTACGACGTACTCAACGTACATCGGCTGTCGAAATCCTTCCCCGGACGTGATCTCTTCGAGAATCTCTCGTTTGAGGTCAAAAAGCAGGACAGGCTGTTCATCATTGGTCCGAACGGTTGCGGTAAATCGACCCTGCTCAAGATCCTCACCGGCAAGCTCACGCCCGATCGCGGCAGCTTCAACTACGGTGTGCACGTCACAAGGGGCTATTACGATCAGGAAAACCAAAATCTGAACGAAAACAATACCGTCCTCGACGAGCTCTGGGATCAGTACGGGCATCTGCCCTATACCGAGGTTCGCTCGGCACTCGCACTCTTCCTCTTCAAGGGCGAGGACGTGTTCAAGGAGATCTCGGTACTCAGCGGCGGTGAGAAGGCACGCATCACCTTCGCCAAGTTGATGCTTTCGAAGTTCAATCTGCTCTATCTCGACGAGCCGACCAACCACCTTGACATCCTGTCGCGTGAGGTGCTTGAGGAAGCACTCCTCGGCTATGACGGCACGATCATTGCCGTCTCGCATGACCGTTACTTCATCAAAAAGTTAGCGACCCGTATTCTGGCATTTGACAAGGACGGGCAGATTCTCGACTACAAGGACGGGTACGAGGAATATCGGCGTTATGTCGAGCAATACGGCGCCCAGCAAGGGGCGACCGCGAAGGAAGAGAAGGTCACGCAGTCGAAACAGGATTATCTGCAAAACAAACAGCAGAATGCAGAGCGCCGCAAGGCTGAACGAAAGCTGCAAAAGGCAAAGGAAGAGATGCTCGCGATCGAAAAGCGGCTGGAAGAACTTCCGCAGGAGGTCGATGAAGCGTCTACCGACCACAAGAAGCTGTCCGCTCTCTACGAGGAGCAGGAAAGCCTCGAAATGCGGCTCATGGAGATCATGGAACTGCTCGATGAAGCGGGCGAGATATAATATTCGGAAGAGATCGGGTGTGTTCGAAAAACACGCCCGATTTTTTGCTTTCATTCATAGTATAACCGTCGACCGCATATTTTAAAACAAGAGAAAATTTGGGGGCTATACCATGAAAATCAAGTGTTTATCTGTATTTATGTCTGTTTTGATGCTCTTTACCGCGATCTGCGGCAGTCTGACCGCATACGCAGACGATCCGCCCGAGGACGATCCGCCCGAGGATGATCCGCCCGTCGATGAGGATGCCCTGTACGGTGACGAGCTGATCGATCTGCCGACCATGTCAGACCTCGAGCTGAACGCCAAGAGCGTCATCCTGATCGAAGCGACCACGCGAAAGGTGCTCTACGAGTACAACGCCGATGAGGCACTGCCGCCCGCATCGGTGACCAAGATTATGACCCTCCTGCTCGTTATGGAAGCGATCGACAGCGGAAAGATCGCGCTGACCGATATGGTCACAGTCAGCGAGGATGCAGCGGCAATGGGCGGTTCGCAGGTCTATCTCAAGGTCGGCGAGATGATGAGTGTTGAGGATATGGTGAAGTCTGTCGTCGTTGCATCTGCCAACGATGCCGCCTATGCGCTTGCCGAATTTGTCGCAGGCAGTGAGGGGGCATTCGTTGAAAAAATGAATGCCCGTGCGAAAGAGCTGGGGATGAAAAACACCCATTTTGAGAATACCAACGGGCTCGACGATACCACCGAAAACCACGTTATCTCTGCCCGCGACATCGCCATCATGTCTGCAGAACTGCTCACGCACGAGAAGATTCTCGACTATACCACCATCTGGCAGGATACCATCCGTGACGGTGCCTTCACCCTCACCAACACCAACCGTCTGATCCGATTTTATCAAGGTGCAAACGGCTTAAAGACCGGTTCGACCTCGAAGGCGGGTTTTTGCATCAGCGCAACCGCCAAGCGGGATGGAATGCAGCTGATCGCCGTGGTCATGGGCTCGGAGAACCGCGATTTGCGCAATGAGACCGCCAAAAAACTGCTGAATTGGGGCTTTGCGAGTTACACCTGTCTTCACCTCGATGCGACCGAACCTGAGCCCCTCACCGTCGATTACGGCAAGGCGAATAGTGTCAAGATCGGCTACAACGGCTTTGATCACGTCGCCGCCAAAGAGGTGGCGGACAGTCTTACAGTAGAACTGCAGCTCCCCGAATCGATCAATGCGCCCATCAGAAAGGGGCAGGTGGTCGGCAAGGTCGTTTACAAGATCGGCGACAGGGAAGTGGGCAGCGGCAACGTATACGCACTGGAGGATGTCGAAGAAAACAGCTTCGGCTCTTTGTTTGTGAAGCTTTTGAAAAAATATTTGCTGATTTGACATTTTACCTATTGCATATCACTCGATTTTGTAGTATGATAGTAGCATATATTATAAACTGCGGAGGTTCAAATAATGACCATTCGTTTAAATGACAAATACTTAAAGAATTTCGTCTCTGCTGACGAGCTGGCTGCCATCGCACCCGAAGTGAAAAAGGCACACAATCTGCTCTATTCCAGAAGCGGTGCGGGCAACGATTTTCTCGGTTGGCTCGATCTGCCGGTTAATTACGACAAGCAAGAAGCCGCTCGCATCGTAAAAGCGGCAGAGAAGATCAGAAACAGTTGCGATATCCTCGTCGTCATCGGAATTGGCGGCTCCTATCTCGGCGCAAGAGCGGCGATCGAGTTCGTGAAGAGCGCTTCTTATAACGAGCTTTGCAAGGATACGCCCAAAATTTACTTCGTGGGCAACGACATTTCGGCTTCTCACATGAGCGAACTGCTCGAGATCTGCGAGGGTAAGGACATCTGTGTCAACGTCATCTCCAAGTCGGGTACCACTACCGAGCCTGCGATCGCATTCCGCATTTTCCGTGACCTGCTCGTGCAGAAGTACGGCAAGGAAGGCGCAAGAGAACGCATTTTCGCAACCACAGACAAGGCAAAGGGCAAGCTGAAGGAGCTCTCCGATTCAGAGGGCTACGAAACCTTCGTCGTACCGGACGACGTCGGTGGCAGATTCTCCGTGCTCACCCCCGTCGGGCTGTTGCCCATTGCAGTTGCAGGCATTGACATCTTCGAGATGATGAAGGGTGCCGCGATGGCAAGAGCCGAGTACACCGAATGCGATACCGACAAGAACGATGCCTACAAATACGCGGCGCTTCGCAATATCCTCTACAGAAATGGTAAATCGGTCGAATTTTTCGTTTCCTATGAAGCTTCGCTGATCATGACCGCCGAATGGTGGAAGCAGCTCTTCGGTGAATCGGAGGGCAAGGACAACAAGGGCATTCTGCCTGCGTCTGTTTCCTTCACCACCGATTTGCACTCGATGGGTCAGTTCATCCAGCAGGGCAGCCGCATCATGTTCGAGACGGTCATCGACCTGCAGAATGCCTCGCATACCTGCAAGATCCCCTTCGACGAGAGCAATTCCGACGGTCTGAACTTTATCGCGGGCAAGGATATGCACTACGTGAACCGCAAGGCATTTGAGGGCACTGCCATCGCGCATACCGACGGCGGCACACCCACCATCGTGCTTGAACTCGACAAGCGCGGAGCATATGAGTTCGGTTATCTCGTCTACTTCTTTGAGCTGGCAGTGGCGATCTCTGGCTATATGCTCGGTGTCAACCCCTTCAACCAGCCTGGTGTCGAAGAGTACAAAAACAATATGTTTGCACTGCTCGGCAAGCCTGGTTACGAAGAGAGAGCCAAGGAACTTGCCTCCAAAATGTAATGCTAAATTAGTTTAGTAAATTTGTTTAAAAAGTTGCGAAAAACTATTGATTTTTTCGCGAATGTGTGATAAAATAAAACCACGTAAAGAAGTTTTCATAATCCGACCGTCAAACGGAAGGATTTGAAAGATAAATCAAGGGGAATACCCGAAGGAGAGATTTATATGGTAAAACTCATCGTAGGACCGAAAGGTCACGGCAAGACCAATGTTCTGATCGAGGCCGTCAACGCAGCAGTAGAAACTTCCAAGGGCAGTGTGATCTGCATTGAGAAGGGTTCTGTTTCCACCTTTATGATTTCCAGCGCTGCTCGCTTGGTAGATATTGACGAATACAGCGTTTCTTCATATGATAACCTCTATTCCTTTATTTGCGGAATGCTGGCAAGCAATTATGATATCACTGACCTTTGCGTAGATGCGACCCTTCGTATCGGCGGCAGAGATTACGATGCACTGGATGCTTTCCTCGGCAAGGTTGCGGCACTCTCGGCAAAGTCGGGTGTGAACTTCCTCTTCACCGTATCGGCTGAACCCGATCATCTGAAGCCGACCACCTACGCTACCTGCAGCGTACAGGCTGTCTGAGCGTACATAGTATCAAAAATCCGAACTGCCGCAAGACAGTTCGGATTTGAATTTTGGAGTATTCATGAAGCAATTCGAAAAGAGCGGGTACGATTCGCTCCCTAATGGTGTAAAAAGCAGACTGCTTCTTTTGGTCATCATCATTGCCGGATTGATATTGATTAATCTGCCCTTCGTCCATTTTACCGACGAAGGCGAATCCGTTGAAACGACACGTCGCCGTTATACAACCGCCACTCCGACCGATTCGGTCAGTACGGCATTAACTTCGATCGAAGAACCGAATGAATATTCCGAATCAGAGGCCGATTTGCTCCCCACTTCTCCCGAAGCAGCGGCATCCAATGAGGAATAAGTTATGTACGGTAAAAAAATCATAATCATCGGCTGTCCGGGAAGCGGAAAGAGCAGGTTGGCGCGTCAATTGCACGAGATCACATCATTGCCGCTCTATCATCTCGATATGCTCTATTGGAATGCGGACAGAACGAGTGTTTCAAAGGAAATTTTTGATGCGCGGCTTGGCGAGGTAATGGATCGCAATATGTGGATCATCGACGGGAATTTCAACAGAACGATGGAGTTGCGTATCCAAAAGTGTGATACCGTCATTTTTCTTGATTATCCGCGAGAGGTGTGCATAGAAGGGATCAAAGAGCGTGTAGGGAAGGTCAGGGAAGACATTCCGTGGGTAGAGCATGAACTCGATAGAGATTTTTTGAAATTCGTAAACGCTTTTGAGACCGAGAGCAGACCGAAAATACTTGATTTGCTGGAAACGTATTCAGAAAAACAGGTGATTATCTTTCATTCGAGAGATGAAGGTGATCAATATTTGCAAAATCTTGCAGAAAAATACCCGATGCCGTAAAAGCATCGGGTATTTTGGGTGTTTCTTGTGAAACTGTGCTTACGCCTTGTCGATCGAACCGAAGAGCTCCATCTTTTCCTTGATGGTAGCCTTGATTGCCTCGTAGCCGGGAGCGAGCAGCTTTCTGGGGTCGAAGCCCTTGCCCTGAAGGTCCTTGCCTGCTTCGATGTAGGCACGGGTTGCTTCCTGGAATGCGAGCTGGCATTCGGTGTTCACGTT
>CAYRQA010000011.1:0-10513 GCA_964426285.1 uncultured Lachnospiraceae bacterium
TCCGAGGCAAGTGGGAAAAGGGACTGACCGTCACCTCTGTCACCCTCTGCGGCATCATCGCAACTCTGCTCATCGCCATCGTCGGCATTTACCGCTATCTTTGCTACTGGTCGCCCTGCTTTGACTTCGGCATCTTTACGCAGATGTTCGAATCGATGCGCACCACCCTCCTGCCGATCACGACCTGCGAACGCTACGAATCCCTTTCGCACTTCGCCGTCCACATCTCGCCGATCTACTACCTCATCCTCCCCTTCTACGCCCTCTTCCCCGTCCCCGAGACGCTTGCCATCGCACAGGGCGTAATCCTCGGCTCTTCTGTCATTCCGCTGGCGCTCCTCTGCCAAAAAAAGGGACTTTCGAACCCACAGACTATCCTGCTTGCGATCTGCCTCGCCTTTTACCCCGCCCTCCACGGCGGCACTTATTACGACATCCACGAAAACTGCTTCCTCACTCCCCTCCTGCTCTGGTTCTTCTACTTCATGGAGAAGGAATCGAAGCGCGCGCCCTACATCGGGATGCTCCTTTTCGCCCTCCTCACCTTCGCCGTCAAGGAGGATGCCGCCGTTTACATCGCCTTCATCGCCGTCTATCTCATCCTGTCGAAGCGCAGACCTAAATTCGGCGCACTCCTGCTCGTGCTGTCGGTCGCCTACCTGCTCTTTGCGGTGCGGCTCCTCAACCAATACGGCGACGGTGCAATGAACTGGCGCTATGAAAATTATTTGCAGGAGGGACAGGATTCGCTCGTCTGGGTGGTCATCAACGCCTTCCGCAACCCCGCCTACACCTTCTCGCAGTGCTTTGACGCCGAAAAAGTCGAATACCTGCTCGGTATGCTCGTGCCGCTCGGCGGCGGCATCGTGATCTTCGCCACCAAGCGCCCCTCGCGGCTCATCCTGCTCGGTCCGATGGTGCTGATCGCGCTGATGTCGAACTATTATTATCAGCATTCGCTCTATTTCCAGTACAATTTCGGCATTATTGCATTCCTCCTCTACCTCGCCGTCGTCAACCTCGCCGAATGCAAGGGGCAAATGAAGCGATTCCTCGCACTCTTCCTCGCGGTCAGCTCGGTCATGGGCTTCACCTGCCTCTGCTCCTCCCGTCTTGGGGTTGTCGACGTATACGAGAGCGGACAGGCGACCTTCGAGGTCTATGACGAGGCACTCGAGATGGTCGACCGCGACCGTTCGGTCGCCGCCACCACCTTCCTCGTCCCCCATCTCTACGACTGCAAGGAGCTTTATGAGGTGACCCGCGAATCGGATGCCGAACAGATCGTGCTCATGACCGCCTACGAGGACGGTCAGCGGCTGAAAAGTCATTTCATCGGTCGCGGTTATACGATCGCATACGAACACGAAGGGCTGATCGTGATTCTCGAAAAAGGTGCGCGGTAAACGGGTAGAGAGCACGAGAGGTGCTAATTCCTATCCGCCCGTCCGTGCGATTTGCGGCAACAATGGGGTTATGCAGTAATCCTTGGTTACGGGGCGTCGTGGGCGCCGCCCCCTACAGGGGTGAATTTCACACCTGCCCCGGTAGGGGAGGGGCTTGCTCCTCCCGCGGGAAATCCTGTGCCAATCGTGTAGGCGGGATGCTAAACGCCTGTCCCTACAAGGGTTCGTGCGATCCAATCCACCACCCCCGTAGGGGCGGATTCCATATCCGCCCGTCGTAGGATTTCGACCACACCTCATCAGAGCCCCATCATCGCAGGCAAGCCCCACTGCCGCGATCCATTCTTGACGATTTATTCAAAGGAGATACCTCATTATGATCAACGAAAATATGCTCGAACTGGGCAGGCAGGGATCGATCATCCGTGCCATCTTCGAATACGGCAATCAGCGCAAGCGTGAAATCGGCGCAGACAAGGTCTTAGACTTCAGCCTCGGCAATCCGAGTGTGCCCGCCCCCGATAGCGTCACGAACGCCATCCGCGATATCGTCGAGCAGACCGATCCCATCGCCCTCCACGGCTACACCTCGGCGGCAGGCGATATGAGCGTGCGCAGCACGATCGCGCAATCGATCGAGCGCCGCTTCTCCGTACCCATGAAGCCCGAGCTCATCTACATGACGGTCGGTGCGGCTGCCTCGCTGACCATTTCCCTCAAGGCGATCCTGCTCGAGGGTGAGGAGGTCATCGTCTGCGTGCCCTTCTTCCCCGAATACACCACCTTCATCGAAGCAAGCGGCGGCAAGGTGGTGAAGGTCATGTCCGACGCGAACCTCTTCCCTGATTTCGGAGCGCTCGAAAAGGCGATCACCCCCCGCACCAAGGCAATGATCATCAACTCGCCCAACAATCCCTCGGGCGCTGTCTACCCGAAAGAGGTCATCGAGCGGCTCACTTTCCTCCTGCGTGCGCGTTCTGCCGAATACGGTCACCCGATCTACCTCATCGCCGACGAGCCCTACCGCGAGCTGGTCTGGGGCGATGCAGAAGTGCCCTATCTCCCCTGCTTCTACGACGACACGATCGTCTGCTACTCCTACAGCAAGTCGCTCTCTCTGCCCGGCGAGCGCATCGGCTATATCGCGCTCTCCCCGACTATGGACGACGTCAAGAACGTATTTGCCGCTGTCTGCGGTGCGGGTCGTGCGCTCGGCTTCGTCTGCGCCCCCAGCCTCTTCCAGCGTGTCGCCGCAAAATGCGTTGAGGAGACCTCCGACCTCTCGGTTTACCGTCTCAACCGCACCCTCCTCTACGATGCCCTCACCGCCATGGGCTTTGAGTGCGTTCGCCCCGACGGTGCATTCTACCTCTTCATGAAGTCGCCCGAGCCCGATGCCTACGCCTTCTATGAAAAAGCCAAGGCGCACGAGCTCCTCCTCGTTCCCTCCGACGACTTCGGCATCGGCGGCTACGTCCGCATCTCCTATTGCGTCTCGACCGAGCAGATCAAACGCTCGCTCCCTGCATTTGAGGCGTTGGCGAGGGAGTACGGCAAGGGCTCTGCCCTTGCATCCCGCCAAGAACCTTCTTGAAAGAAGGTTCTTGGATCTCCAAGAACTTTTATTAAGCCCCGCAAATGCTTGCGGGGCATCTATAACATAATCGCACCGAATGAAGGTTACCGTGATCCCTCATTCGGTGCGTTTGACGTCACAACCCCGTCTGCCTCTGTAGGGGCAATTCACGAATCGCCCGTCCGTGCGATTTGCGGCAACAATGGGGATGTGCGGAATTCCCTTGTAGCGGACAGTCGAGGACGCCTGTCCCTACAGGTGCGGTGGAAAATCAATCAAAATCGCACCGAGTGAAGGATTCCGCAATCCATCATTCGGTGCGATTATTATACCCGCGAGGCGAGTAAGCGTCGCGCTTTACAAAAGTTTTTAGGGGGTCTGGGGGATTTTTTTCAAAAAGTCCCCCAGTGGGGTGCAGGGGCAGAGCCCCTGCTTACTGATCAAACAGCATAAACTCATAGAGGCGGATGGTGCCTGACTGGGAATCGTCGGGGTTGTAGGCACGCAGGAGGAGGTAGCGTGCAGACTGTGCACCGACGTTGAAGGAGACCTTGTCCTGATTGCAAGCGGGCTGATAGTCGATCGAGATCCAGTTTTCGGCATCGTTCGAGGCGAGCAGCTCCCATTCGACCATGTTGCCGTAACCGGGCTCGGCAGATTTGGTGTTGAAGATGGTGTAGGTATTGAAGGTCTTTTCACTGCCGAGGTCTATGATGATCCAATGCAGTGTTCCGTCGAGGCTGTAGGTCGGGTTGCTCGTGCCGGTAGAGCACCACTTGGTGGTCGGCTTGCCGTCGATGAGCAGTGCACCGCGCTCGCTGTTGTTCACCTCACCAGACACTGCGTGAATGGTGGCATCCTTCACGAGGTTGTCGCCGTCGGTGACTGCCGCGATCGGGGCAGCCGTCTTGTCGCCGTGCACGGGGGCGGTGACCATCGGGTAATCGGAATTTTCGACGCCGGGCAAATCTTCGGTGAGAAAGTTGTCGGTGTAATCGCCGAAGCCGACGAATGCCCACGTGCCGTTTTGCAGTTCTTCGACGTAATGCAGACGGAGCGATTCGATGCAGTCAAAGCCGGTGACTTCCTTCACCTTCTGATTGAATTTCGATGCGGTGTTATAGGGGTCGTCGTTCAGCTGTGCGCCCGTGTTCGACTTGATCATGCGGTTGATCGAATCGATCAGACCGTAGTTCAGCGAACCGTCGGTGTTCATAGTGGTGGGATATTTCGCATCCATGTAGGCGAAGAACCACTTGTTGTTGCCGTATGCCTGATAGCCCCAGTCCTGAAGCGATGCATCGCTTGCCTTGTAGACCTGCACGTATTCGGCGCTCGACCAGTGGAAGTAGCGGAAGCCGCCATAATTTGCCATATTCTCGGTCCACCATGCGTTGTCGCCGTAATTGAGCTTAGAGCCGTACTGCTGAGCCGAGTGCGTGATCTCGTGCGAGAAGAAGCCGATGTCCCACGGGTTGGCATTCGCATAGTCGACCGAAACGACGATCTGCGTGCCGAGTGCGTAGGCGACCCCGTCGTAGCCCTTGTCCGCCACGAAGGTGATGGTCTTGGGCTCACTGCCGTTGCCGAAACGGGCGTAGATCTTGGGATAGCTGTTGTAGAAGAGTTTCGTTAAGCTGTCCTGATAGCCCTTGGCGGTGATCAGATCCCAGTCGCCCGCATAGAGCAGCTGAAATTCGCTGTCCGAATGCTCGCCCTCGGTGATCTTGAAGGGGATGCTCATGAGGAAGGGATAGTTGGCATTGCCGCTGTCGATCGAGAAGTTGAGGAAGTAGTCGCCTGCCTCGACGTAGGGCACGGTCAGCTTGACCTTTGCTTTATAGGTGCCGTTTTTGCCCTCGGGGGTGATGGCATCCTGTGCGATCTCGCCCCATTTGTCGCCCTTGGTGCCGATGCTCACCAAAAACTTGGTGGGCAGGTTGGTCGTGAAGCCGATGACCACAAATGCACCGCTTTCGGCGGTGATCTCCGAATAGTCACAGCGCACACGCACCTTGATCGTGTCAATGTTGACGGTCAGCTGCATGGCGGTGCTGTCGGCATCATAGGACGCCATGACATTGATCTTGGCATTGAGCGTTGCCTCGTTCGTCTCTTTGCCGTCCATGATATAGGTGACGGTATAGTTCCGATATTTCTCAGCGACCTCTTTGACCAGCTCCTCTCCTCTGCCGAGGAACTGATATTTCGAGTAGTCTACGCCCTCTTCGACCGTCCATTCCTCTTCGGTCGGTGTGCCCGTGAAGTTGGTCTGTTCCGAGGAAGGTCTGTTGACAGAGCCGTCGGGATCGGTCGCAGAAGTATCGGCGGGTGAATAGGTCGATCTGCAGGCGACGGTCGATGTGAGTGTCAATGCCGCAAGTAAAAATGCCATCATTTTTCTCATGTATATGCTCCTTTCGCATACTGTAACGTACTTTTATCCATTGTAGCATTTTTTTACAAAAAAAGCAAGGGGATTTTTTATTTTTTTGTGCGGTTGAGCGCATAGACGAGCGCTTAGGAGGAACTTCTTGAAAGAAGTTCCTCCTAAGAACCTCCTCAAGAACTTTTTAAGCCGTGCAAATGCTTGCACGGCTCAGGCGATACAGCAACGATTACCGCAAACCCATGCCTCCCTCTTTAAGGGAGGGGGACCGCGAAGCGGTGGAAGGAGTTGAAACGTGCGATCAACGTTCTCCTTCGCCGAAGTCGGACGAATCGCCCGTCCGTGCGGTTTGAAGCGACGGTGGGGTTGTGCGGATAGCCTTCGTCGCGCGCCTATTTTTTTTCGCGTCAAAAGCGCAATTCGGTTGACAAAATCGGAAAATACAGGTATAATCAGCATAGAATCAATCGTTTAGGAAGAAAAGACATGCAAAAGATCTACATTTATCCCAATCCTCAAAAGCCGACCTGCCTCGAGGCGGCAAAAAGCGCGCTGAACTATCTGACCGAACTGGGCGTTGCGGTATCGGTCAGCGCAGATGCCGCCGATGCCCTCGGCTTCGACGGGCTCGACACTGCCTACGCCGACGCGACCTACGCCATCGTCTTCGGCGGCGACGGTACGATGCTTCGCTGTGCCCATCAGCTCATCGGCACGGACATCCCCCTGCTCGGGGTCAACTACGGCCGCCTCGGCTACCTCACCGAGGTCTCGCCCGATGCACTCATTCCCGCACTGGAAAAGCTGCTGGACGGGGGCTGTCGGGTCGAGCGCAGACCGATGCTGCAGGCACTTTTCTACGGTGCAGCCCGTGAAAGCTTCCGTCGCATTCTCGCGATCAACGATCTCTGCCTCCACCGCGGCAATCTGCCCGGCATGATCCGCTACGCCGCTTACATCAACGACACCTACATGGACACCTACCGTGCCGACGGTGCACTGGTCGCCACCCCCAACGGCTCGACCGCCTATAACTTCTCTGTGGGCGGTCCGATCGTCAATCCGCTCGCCAAAAACATGATCTTCACCCCCATTTGCAGTCATTCCTTGCTCGCGCGGTCGATCGTGCTGAGCGAAGGCGACGTCCTACGGCTGGAGGCAGTGACCGACGGGGAGCATCGCCCCCCCAGCCTCGCGGTCGACGGCATCGAGCTCCCCCTGATGGAGGGCAACGGCGATGCCTATCGACTGGAAATCAGCCTCGCCGATGCGTATTTTCCCCTGCTTCGGGTGTCCGACCGCAATTTTTACGATGTTTTACGAGAGAAGATGAGCCGATAAGATGAAAAGCATCCTTACGCCTGCCGAGATGCACACCTTCGAGCGTGCGATGACCGAGAACGGCTTCGACGAGATCGAGCTGATGCGCAGAGCCGCCGAGGGTATCTTCGATGCCGCTGCTCCATGGAGCGGCAAGGTCGGCATCCTCTGCGGGGGCGGCAACAATGCGGGCGACGGCTATGCACTGGCGCTGCTGCTGAAGGCAGTCGGCGCGCGCCCCATTCTCCTGCGCGCAAGCGAGAAGCTGACCGAGGCTTCGGCACATTATTACGAAAAATGCAGAGCGCTCGCCATCGAAGAGCGCTCGCCGAGCGAGATCGATTTCCTCTCGGATGCCGATCGGCTGGTCGACTGTCTCTTCGGCATCGGCTTTCACGGCATCCTCTCTGCACCCTATTCGGATATTGCAGACTGGTGCAATGCCCGTTCCATTCCCGTCGTCGCCGCAGACATTCCCTCGGGGCTGAATGCCCTCACGGGAGCGGTCGAAGGCTCAGCCGATTCGGGCGTGATCAAGGCTTCGATGACGGTAGCCGTCGGTGCCTACAAGCCCGGGCATTTCTTTGGGCTTGCCCCCGATCTCTGCGGTACACTCGCCCTTGCTCCGCTTTGCGGAGAAGATCTGTCCTACACCCGCGATAATAACAGTCCCGTCAGCCTCATCGAAGCGACCGACATCGCTCCCCTCTTTGCGCCCCGTCCGCACTGTTCGCACAAGGGCAGCTACGGCACTACCATCCTGCTCGGCGGTTGTGACGAGTATGGCGGTGCGCCCAAGCTCGCCACTCTCGCGGCGGCTTCACTCGCTTCCCTTCGGAGCGGTTGCGGCATCGCAAGACTGGCTGTCCCCGAGACCCTCGTTCATGCGGTCGCTCCCTATCTGCTCGAGTCGACACTCTGCCCGATGCCCCAAGCAGAGGGCAAGCTGACCTTCGATCCAGCATCCCTCGACCGTGCTTTTTCGGGTGTTCGTTCTGCCGCCGTCGGCATGGGCTGGGGCAGATCGGACGAATATGCCGACATCCTCGGCTATATGCTCCCTCGTTTCGACATTCCCACCGTCATCGACGCTGACGGGCTCAACACCCTCGCGCAAGCGATCGATCTGCTCGACTGCAAGCGGCACTCCCCCATCGTCCTCACCCCGCACCCGAAGGAGTTCGAACGGCTGTCGGGCATTGCGATGACTGAGGTACTCGCCGATCCGATCGGCTGTGCACGGGCATTCGCCGAGGTGCACCGTTGCATCGTCCTGCTCAAGGGCAGTTCGACGGTGATCACCGACGGTGTGACCGTCTATCTCACCAACCGAGGCTGCGGCGGCATGGCAACGGCAGGCAGCGGAGACGTGCTATCGGGCGTGCTGGCGTCCCTGCTCGCATGGTCGCCCCTCGATCCGCTCCTCACCGTAGCCGCTGGCGCTTACCTTGCAGGGCTTGCAGGTGAGATCGCCGAGGGACGCGTCGGCTCCGTTTCGATGGTGGCATCCGACACGGTCGCCGCTCTCCCCGAGGCCTCGTTAAAGATCGCTTTATTATTATAAGCACTCCGTTTTCGTTTTCGAAAAATAATACCCTATCATACGAAAAATCAGACAAATTGCAATTGCATCATACATCCTCCCTATGTATAATCAAAAGCGAGCTTTTGATTATACATAGGGAGGATGCAGTATATTCAAGGGATTTTGCCCGTTCGGCTTCTCGAAATGACGGAACAGAAGAACCAAAGAAAGACATCGGCAAAAAAAGAAAATTTTTTTCTTCTCTCTTTTTTTAAACGCTAAGAAGCCCGCTGAACAAGCTTTCTGTCGGCAAACGAAAAAAATCCGAGTATCCCTTATCGGGTATACTCGGAAAATTCAGTCGGTTTAGAGTTGCTCGATCAGTCGTTTCGGACCGTATCGCGCAGATCCTCGAGATGGGGATTTGCGACGAGGATCTGATGGTCGATCGAGCAGATCTTCCTGAAGAAGTGGGGGTCGTAGAGCTCACATTCGGGATAGTCGTCGGCAAGCGTCTCCCAGAGATCGGAGAGCTCGTCGAAGGCCTTGTTCTTCTCGAATGCCGCCGCATAAACCGCGATCTCGCACCAGCGCTCGGGCGAAAGCTGTTCTGCATTGTCTTCCCTTCGCTTGATCGAATCGAGATATTCGCCGTAAGCCAGCCATTTTGCCTTCTCAGCAACGCCCTTTTGGGTCAGATAGGGCAGTTTATAGCCGAAGACCTGATAGCAGACCGCTACCGCCAGTCCCGCCAGACAGAAGGTGACGACACCGAGTGCGAGATTGCTTGCCAGCCAGCCGAAGAGCGCACCTACGCCCGCGACCAAAATGATCCCTCCGACCGTTCGGAAGGGGTTCGCCTTATGCTCATAGGAGACCTCATCCGAGTAGCCCTGCTTGAGGAATGCATCGATCACCTGCTTCTGGAAGATATCGCGCATCTGACCTGCACGGTCGGGATGCTCCTCTATGTAGGCTCTCAGCTGGGAGAGCGTGATATGCGCCTGACCGCCTTCGGTGGGGTCGATGCCGCTCTCCGAGGTCGCCGCGACGATGAAATTGAGGAGGGTCTGCTCAAAGGGGAGCAGTCCTTCACCGTCGTCAAGCGGTGTGAAATAGAGATGATTGGTGCTGTGATCGACCAGTATCTTCTTCCGATGGACCAGATCGAGCAGAGTGACGGCAAACTGGGTATAGCTCAGTCCCTTGCGCTTCTGCTGACCGAAAAAGTATAGCCTGCTCGCCAGTGCGGGGGGCAGATCGTCGGGGGGAAGGTCGATCGGGTCAAGACGGGGTATGTCGGGCTGTACCTTGCCGAGCCGCTTGGGATAGACCCATGCACGGTCGATGAGCGCGCAGACAAAATGACCGAGCAGTACGACTGCGATCGAGATGCCCAGTAAGATTTGAAGAAACAATGTCACAAAAACCCCTTCTTTCTTGATTACGATGATGTTTTGGAGATTTATTCCCGATACGCCGTCGGTGGTCGGCATATCGGGTCAATGAGCGTAAAGGACGCTTATTTTGCTTTCTGAGTGCTTCTGACGATCGCCGCGATCGAGGGCGATACGATCGCCGACACGGCAAACTCGAAGAGGAAGTTCCAGCCTGCAAGTCCCGTGATGATGTAGACCATTACGTTCTGCCCGCCTGCCCATGCATTGAGCGTGTCGGTGTAGAACAGGAGCATGGCAATGACGAACAGTCCCGTATTGACGATCGGAGCGGTCATTGCCGCCAGCGTGACGCCGAGCGTTTTGTTTTTCTTTGCGACCAGTCCGTAGACCAGCGATGCGACAAAGCCTGCCGCAGTGCCCTTCACGAGGCAGAGCAGAATGGTGAGGATCGGATTGACCGTGAAAAGGATGTATCCGCCTGCATCCACGCCGGTTAGGACAAAGATGGAAACCATCACGCCGAAGAGCAAGCCGAGCACAGTGCCCCATTTTTTGCCGAGCAAGCAGCCGCCGAGCACGACGGGAATGAGGGTCAGTGTGATCGCGATCGGTCCGATCTTGATCACGTTACTGAGCGACTGGAAGACGATGACCAGCGCTGTGAGCACCGCGACCAGCACCATGTTATAGATCTTTTGATGTCTTGCTGTTGTTTTGTTCATGTGTTCTCCTTACTGTCGCCCTGCCATTCTATGCAGGTGCAACGCAAAAATAGTATATATAAACGGATTCCCTATCGCCTCCTGCCTGCTCTGCCACCGCAAAGTCAAACGGATGCTGTCATCCGATTATATCATTGTATATGGGGCTCTGCCCCATACCCCGGTCGCTTTCTTG
>CAYRQA010000011.1:10523-21878 GCA_964426285.1 uncultured Lachnospiraceae bacterium
TCTTGAAAGAAAGCGACGCAAAGAACTTTTCTTAAGCACGGCAAATGCTTGCCGTGCGGGTGTTAGTCGAGGACGCCGTTTCCTACAGGGGGGGAATCATTCGCACAAACCGTAGGGGCGGATTCCATTCCGCCCGTCCATGTGGTGCAATGGGGTTGACGGCATCCTTCGCCATATCGTCTCTCAAAGTTTTTGAAAGTTCTCAGAAAACTTTTTTCAAAAAGTTTTCTGAGTGGGGTTTGGGGGGGGGAAGCCCCAATTAATAAACTAAATCACTTTTTCTTCTTGCGATTCAATTCAACCAGCCGTGCCAGTCCTTTGAGGGTGAGGTGCTCCTCTTCGATCATTTCGCTCTTGCAAGCACTCTTCAGCATCGCTGCAGAGCCGCCCGTTACGACCACAGCAGCACTGCCGCCGAGATGCCGACGGTAGGCTTCGACGAAGCCGTCGACCATCATCGCGGAGCCCATCACGAGCCCTGTGCGCATACTGTCTGCCGAGTTTTTGCCGAGCAGTGCCTCATCCGACCTTCGCTCCTGCGAAAGCCGTCCGAGGGGCATGAGCTCAAATGAAGGGAGCAGTGCGGTCGATTGCTTGAAGTAGTCAGCACAGGTGCGCATTCCGGGCAGAATGGCACAGCCGAGGTAGTTTTTGTCACCATCGACTGCCGAAACGACGGTGACCGTGCCAGCGTCAACCAGGATGAGCGGTGCGCTGTAGAGCGCCAGTGCGCCTGCCGTGTTCGCCACCTGATCGGCACCGAGCTCGGAGGGATCGTCTATGCGGATCGAGAAGCCTGTCTTCACGCCCGGACCGACGGTCAGCATCGGAACGCCGTTCAGCTTGGCGACCGCCTCGGTCAGCAGTCCCGTCAGGGCAGGCACGACCGATGCCATCGCCGCACGGTCGATCGAATCGGGTGAGATGCCGTGGAGGTTTAAGAGATTCCAGAGCAGTACCCGATATTCATCCGCCGAACGCAGAGGGGACGAGGAAAGCTTTGCGCAAAAGATCGGTTCGGCGCTCTCGTTTCTGAAGACGCCGACCGAAATATTGGAGTTACCTACGTCGAGACCCAGCAGCAATTCGATCACCTTCCCTTTTGGCGTATTATAGCACAGTTTTGGGGAATTGTCAACTAAAATTTGAAAATCGCGCGTCAGTAATGCCAAATTATCGCACTGTAATTTTATGTTTGTTGTGCAGTATGACCATTTGCGCCGTTGGCGACAGGGGAGCACCAATGCAGTCCTGTCAAATCCTTCGACGGGCGGATCCGAAATCCGCCCCTACGGAGGAGGATGGCGGCAGAAATCGTCGGCTTTATCGCCAAACACATACGACCGCCATACGGCGGTCGTTTCGGAGAAATTATTTCTTGGCAAGTTTGGCTTTCAAAATGCCCTTGGCTCTGGTGTACAGCAAACTCTTGCAGAATCTGCCGAGCGGAATGAAGAGCGCAAAATAGACGATCATGCCTGCCATTACCGCAACGCAGAGTGTGAGCAGGTTGGAGGGCATCAGCTTAAGCAGCCCCCATACGACAGCGTACATCACAAGCGACGGGAGCAGGTATTTGCAGTAGCCGCTTAAATACACACCCATGCGCAGTTCATTTTTCAGCGCTACGGTCTGGACGATCGCCACCGATGCTTCCGCCGCGATGGTTGCCAATACCGCACCCACCCCCTGCAGTTTCGGGATCAGCAGTGCATTCAGGATCAGATTCACCACTGCGCCCAGAAATACCGAAGCGATATATTCCTTGTCCTTCTTAAGCGGAAGCAGATACTGCGTTCTGAGAATACTTGCCCATGAGGTAAAGAGCAGCGAAAAGCACAGGAGCTGCAGCATCGGTATACTGCCTTCAAAGCCATCTCCGTAATAGATCGGTATCAGCACTGCCGCGACAGCCGAAATGCCGAACGCCGTCGAGAAGGACATAAAGCCCGAAAAATCACAGGAGAGTCCAAAATATTCGAGCATTTTTTCCTTTTTGCCCGAAACGCTCAGCTTGGACATTCTCGGCAGCATCGCCGTCCCGAGCGCAGTGATCAGCAGAGCCGGTACCCGCACGATCTTTTCGGCACTTTCGTAGTAGCCCACCTCTTCAACCGAGCCCATGATCTCGAGCATGATCTTATCCATCATCTTGTACAAGGTGATCGCTATGACCGGCACAAACAAGATGAGCAGGCTCGTAAAGTGCTTCCTCATTTGGGTCGGCGACGGTTTTTCGAACCTGACCTCCCGAACGATATGGATCCACATGACCAGCTGACTGAGCAGATAGCTCAGTGCCATGATGAGCGTATACTTCCAGACGTCATCCGCTTCGCGTACAAATACGAAAATACAAACCAATGCGGCTAGCTTTACAATGATATTACGCATGGTCGTGACCTTGAACTTTTCGGTCCCGAAAAAATACCAGGTCACATCGGCACCCGCCGACAACACATACAATGCCTGCAGCTTTGTAACGAGCGTATACTTCTCATTGAGACCGAATGCAAAGCACATATATGCGGCAAAGACGATCAGCGATACCGTCGCCTGGACCGCGTATATGTCGACGAAGGTCTTCGATCTGTCCTTTTCATCTGCCGCGGCGATCGTTCGGTTGCCGTAATTATTGACGCCCAGCAGTGCAAAATAGACGAAATATTCGGCTACTGTGAACGTATAGGAATAGATCCCCACGCCGTTTGCACCGATCACCCGCGCCAGATAGGGCGCTGTGATGAGCGGCATCAATACCGTGAATATCTGATACACCACATTGTAGGCAAAGTTCTTATGAATGCTGTTAGCCAATTTGTTCCCTCCTCGGTTCTCTCTTTCGACCGAGCGATATGATCGTTTGCGACAGCAGCAGTACCGCCAAATGATTATTCATCGAAGAAAGCGGTCTTTCGGTAATCGAATACAGTGCGTATCCTACCATGATCAGCGCCAACAAGCGCTCCTTGCTTTGAAGCAGCCGCTTTTGCTGTCGCGTGACCAGATACAGGAAAACGCAGGTGAATACGATTCCCATGGACACCAGAATATTCATATAGAAATTGTCTACTATAACCGCCGTTGTTGTGCTGTCTTTTACGTCGAAGGTGCTCAGAAATGCGATCTCTTGTCCGAAGAGCGACACTCCCTTTGAAGTCAGCACACGCGACGCAAATTCAAATCGCCCCGACAGCAGTGAGTTGAGCTTTATGAAGATCGGATTGCCCCTGGTATACAGGAAGGTCCCTGCAAGGCTGAAGACAAAGCAGGCAAGAAAGGCATATCGGGTCGCGAATCTGCCAAGGCGCCCTTTGAGCAGCCTCGTATCTCTGAGCATGACCAATACAATGGTGCCCGTCAATACGATCATTCCGGTTCTGGAATAGGTCAGGTAGCCGAAAAGGACCACGCAGGCGATCATGTAGAGATAGTGCTTTCTTTTGAGCCTCGCACTGTGCGTGATCAGCAGAGCCACGCAGACCGCGAAGACCTGCGAAAACAGGTTGTTCGGATGATAATAGCCCAGCGAATATCGGACAGGCAGGAACGCAGAGGTACTTGCCATGTCATTGCCGGGCGATAACCCGATCAGATAGGAGAGCACGGTCAAGAGCAGGCAGATCGGTCTGACCATCAGATCAAGCCTCGCAACGTCATAGATGCTCATCCCGTAAAATGCAAAAAATGCGATGACCATGATCAGGAGCGCTTCATCTTTCGTGTTCAGAAAAACCACTCCGCAAAGCAGGGCAAAAATTGCAAGTTTTGCATAATCATTGAATTTCCATTTTTTGATGCAAGCCGATGCGAGCCATGCGCACAAGGCGATGACCTTTACGATATTCGACAAAAAACTGACCTTTGGGATAGTCACAAGAAAGGCGTTTGCCATTACCCAAAGAATATAGCCGCCGAAAAAGAGCACTTCATGCAGCGGATATTTCCTTTTCAGATCATTCATGTCTCGTATCAGTCCTTCTTATCCATCGATTTTCTCCGCTATATGCGCCAGCATTCTCGATGCCAATGCACGCCAGTTATAGTCGGCGGAGATCAGCTGTTTGGCTTTTGCGGTCGTCTCGCTTGTAAAATCGGCATCGTCCAGATAGGAATTGATCGCCGTCACCCATTGATCGGCATCGAATTCGGGCACGATGATCCCCGTGTTTTTTCCTTCGATCAGGGTCGTCGAGCCGCCGTTTCTGCTCGTGACTACGGGTGCCCCCAGATACATCGATTCGAGCAATACCATGCCGAAGATCTCGAGCTTGGAGGGCAGCAAAAATGCTTTTGCCAAAGGATAGATGTACTTCAGCTGGGCATTGTCGATGCGCTCGACCCGATAGATGCCAGCTTTTTCCTGCTCGGTGAGGGTGCGCATATGCTTGTTCACGTAGCTCGGATCGCCTTTTCCGATCATGACAAACTTGATATCGTCCTTATCCTTCAGCAGGCGGCGGTAGACCTCCAAGAGGAAGGGGAAATTCTTTCGGTCGCTCAGTGCGCCTACGTAGAGAATGCAACGATTCTGCCGCATATATTCGACCAGCTCGCTCGTCTCCTGCTTCATTTCGACAGGAGAATCAAATCGCTCGACATCCAGCGCGACGCCGATATTGATAAGATCGGTATAGCCCTTTGATTCAAGGTATTCCTTCGCCAGGACCGATTTTACAAACTTGCAGCGTACGTTTTCATTGATCGATTTCGTGCAGAGCAGATCGTAGATCGGTGAAACGAAGGGGAGCTTGAAGAGGTTGTAATAGGGTCCCGAATACATGACCACGTTATCGGTTTTCTTCGACAGGAAATAGGTCATCATCTGCCCGTACTCGGTCGAGATCACGAAATCATACTGCTTTAAAAAGTCGCTGTCGAGTATTTCGGTGCACAGGTAGGATCTCAGGATGCGGATTCCCTTCTTGGAGATGATGCGCATGGTATGCCCGTCGATGAGCTGTTCACTGACCAGCTCATCCTTGTTCGAAAAGAAGAGAAAATCGTAATCATAGCCCAGTGCGCAAAACGCCTTCCCGAGCCCGACTGCCTGAACGTTATAGGTGTTCAGATTCAATTTCGAGGATGAATTCTTGATATATAGTATCTTTTTGCACATACTGCAAAAGCCTCCCTGTTAATAGTCGATGCCGAATTGCTTCAAAAACAGACGGATATTCTCGACGGGCAAATGGATCTCGGTCGAATACGCGCACTTGATGCGGTCGGCAAGCGCCTCCATATTCGTGTCGTCCAGCACGGGAATATTGAAATCCCTGTGCAATTCCTTGGCTCTGTTGTCGATCGCGAGGATCAGCGTGCGCTTGCCTTTTTGCAGTGCCCGCATACCGCCGTGCAGGCGCGTGCCCACAAAATCGACGTCGTGCGCCTCGAGAAAGCGATCATAGCCCTCAAGCGACGGAGACACGAGCGCTGTCTTTTCGTGCCCCTTGAGCGTTATCAGATAATCGTAATCGCGATTGCCCTGCGGCCAAAAATACACCTTATCGTAGAGCTCGGTCAGCACCGAGATCAGATATTCATCCCGCTTCCTGTTCTGATCGTAATCGGTCAGCGTGAAGACGACGTCACCCGCTTTTTTCGTCGGGATCTGCTTACAATGCGCCTCTGTCAGCCCCCACATGGTCGGACAACCTGTGTTGATCACGTTTTCGATGCCGATATCCTTCAAAAACCGTTCGGTATACTCGTCCCGCACCGAATGGATAAAATCCTTTCGGAACATCTTACGGTAGACACGACGGGTATACCCGTTGCACTTTTGATAGGTCTGCGCGCCTACCCCCACAAAAATTGAATTGTTCAGCTGCCATGCGGTCGTATAGCCGAGTGCCCATTGACGGATATGCCTGATCTGATTCAGTTTGCCCACGATAATATTACTGCCGCAAACGAACTGATAGTCGGGCGGCGTGGTTCTGAAAAAGGTCAGCCTGTATCGGTTGGACAGGGGGGTATGCGTCGGCAGCTCCAAAATATAGCTGTCTGCCAGAAAATCCTTCAGCGCTCGCTTGACGCCTTCCACAATGACGTGATCACCCAGATTATTGGATGCGATCGACGGCTCATATAAAAATACGGTCTTCATTTATTACCTCGCTATCTCCATATCACGCGCGCAAACGCGGTCGTTTATGCGCGCTCTTTCACGGTGCGCGTCCGTTTATCGAGCACGACCGAATGAGGGGGCACGTCCTTGGTCACCAACGTGCCCGCACCGATCACACTGCCCTTCCCGATCGTCACACCGTCCAAAATGATGCAGTTGCTTCCGATCCAGCAGTCGTCCTCTATCGTGATGCCCTTCCTGGCAACGCCTTGACTTTTGATCGTTGCATCCCTATCCGAGAAAACATGATTTTCTGCAAACAGACTGCATTTCGGTCCCAACATGACGTTCTTGCCGATGGTGATTCTGCCCGAACAGCCCACGTACCCGTGCGGTCCGATCGACGAGTGCTCCCCCATCGTCAGTCCGACGCCGAGGTCTCCTCCGTAATAGCTCGAGGGACGGATCATCACGCCTCGGCTGATCGTGACGTTGTCACCGAATACCAACCCTTCGCAGCAAAGCCCGTGTATCTCGGCATAATCCTCGAATTTCACGTTTTTGCCGCATCGGATATGGCTGCCGTGCGTGATTCGGACACGCTTCCCGACCAGGAACAGTCCCGATGCCTGCTTGATAAAGAGCCGCTTCCACATTCCGCGGAGGCATTTGATGCCCGTATTCTTGAGTATGATCCATTTATCGAGCCCCTTGATCCGTTCGTTCATGTTACCCCTCATTCTTCGCTTCGTAAATCGCCATCAGCTGACGGTAGTTGTCTTCGGGCAGGTAATTTGTCTCGTAAGCGGCTCTCGCATTTTGCCCCATTCGTTTGCACGATTCGGGCGCATTCCAGAGCTCGGTGATCTTGCGTGCAAAGCCCTCTATATCGCCGAGCGCTACCTTGCAGCCGTTCACGCCCTCCTCGATCGCTTCCTGCGAAAAGCCGAGATCGGTCGCGATCAGCGGTTTTCCGAGGCTTTCGCTCTCGATCTCGACCATTGAACAGCCCTCGTACCAGATCGACGGGAATACCACGAATTCGCCGCCTTTTACGATCGACAGGCACTTATTGTGCTCGGTGTAGCCCAAATAGTAGACGTCGGGACGGTCAGCCGCCCACTTTGCAAAGGTCTCTTCGAGCGGACCGCCCCCCATCACGACGAGCGGGATGCCCGAAAGCCGCTCCCAGACCTTCATCAGAATCCGAATGCCCTTCTCCTCTCCGATCCTGCCGTAGAAGACGACGTACCGTTCGGGCAGTCCCTCCACCTTGATCGGTTGAAGCGCCGCCTCTGCGTCGGGCACGAAATTGTATTTTTTCACGATCTTCGATCGGTCGAAGCCGATCTCGCCGAGCAGCTTGATCTGGTTTTCGTTCAGGCAGATATAGCGGTCGATCTGCTTATAAAAGCTCCTGCGGACGCGGTGGTATTTGAAGATGAGCGCTACAATGAGGCTTTGCAGTCCCGAGTTTTTGAAGCACCGATGTCTGCACATTCTGAGATAATGCCCATCGCCGCATTCGTTGCAGAGCTCGCTCCCTCTGAGTGAGGTGGCACAAGGGCAGACGAAACGGGTATCGTGCAGGGTGGCAACGACCTTTGCCCCTTCCCGCTTTGCCGCGTACAGGATCGAGGGCGAGAGCAGGGGAAAGAAGGTGTGGATATGCACGACGTCGGGCTTCTCTTCCTTGACCAGCTTTCGAACAGCCTTATAATGCCTTGACGACCAGAGCATCCCCAGTGCGGACAAAAGCTTGCCCACGATCCCCGCACGGTCGAATTCGTCGTTTGAAACGGTGTAGCGGACCACCTGATGTCCGTGACCCTCGAGCAATGCCGTTTCGCTTTTGAATACCTGATCGTCCCCGCTGGCAGAGCCTTTTCGGTGAAAATTATGAATGACCAGTATTTTCATTCAGGTTTTGCCCCTTTCTTATCTCATTTCCGCAAAAACGTCTCGGCATACCTGTCGCAGATATACCCCCAGCTGTAGGCATCCTTGATGCGTGTCTTTGCCTTGACGCAGAGCGCCTCGATCTCGTGTGCTTCCATCTCGTCCGCACGGTCGATGAGCGCCGCCAGATCGCCCGCTTCCTTGCTCCAGTAGAGCGCCGCATCCTCGGCGACCTCGCGGTTGAAGCCGACGCCGAGCAACAGGTTCAGATCGGTCGAGCCCAGTGCTTCGAGCAGTGACGGATTGGTCCCGCCGACCTCGTGCCCGTGAAAATAGGCGTAGGCATTCTCGCGGATCTTCATGAGCAGTTCTTGGTCATAGACCGTTCCGACGAACTTGATCCGCTTGTCGCTTCTGAAATGCAGCTTTTCTTCGAGCGCCTCGAGAAACTGATCGTTCACGTTGGTGATGATCGCAAAATCGCGCTTGCTCCCGCTCTTCATGAATTCGCGGATCATCGTCTCGTAGTTGTTTTCGGGCACGAATCTGCCCACTACCAGATAATAGTCCTTCGCCGACAGTCCCTTTTCGGCATACCACTTTGCCAGCTTCTCGTCATCGTCGGCAAGCAGGCTCTTGCGTGTCTCTGCGCCGTAGGCAATGAAGGTGGTCTGCGGGTCGCTTTTCCCGATGCCCTTGCCGTCATAGCACTCATGGATATACTTTTCGATGTTCACCGAATCGCAGATGGCAAGGTCGCAGTATTTGACCATCATCTGCTCGGAAAGCTTCCAATACTTTCGGATGGGCTTCGACCACTTTGCCCGCATCCACTCGTGTCCGTCGGGATTCAGGTAGACCTTCCCGCCCAGTTTGTGGATCTTTTTGTAAAAATGACGGGCAAACGGTCCGATCCTGCACGCCATGATATAGACGATGGGATGCTCGATCTTTTCCTTTTCGATGATCTCACAGCACTTTTTGAGCGCCGCTATATCATAGTAGATCGCCTGTGCGGGACCCAGCTGTTGCGGAACGTGGATCTTGAAGCAGTGGGCGTTATGATAGATGAATTCGCTGTCGGAGATGCGAACTGCGCCCTCCGCCTTCGTCTCATCCATGCACCCGTCGCCGTTTGCCTTGCAGGCTACATGATATTTGATCACGGGATGATCGGCGTGATACTCGGTCAGCTTATTGATGAAGGTCTCATAGCCTCCGTAGGCGCCAAGGCTTTTCGCGCCGACCAAAAAAACATGTTGAAGCTCTCTGTCCATCGCACTTCTCCGATTCATCAAAACTTAAACGTGTCTGCTACGCCCAGCCACTTCTGATCCTTCTCGCTCAGATTCAGCGGCGTGCCGTCCGAGAGGGTGTAGCCTTCGGCAGAGGCACTGCCCTTGTATGCACCGATCAGCTCGGGCCATTCAATGCCGATGGCGGGATCGTTCCATGCCAGACCGCCCTCGTCGCCCGGACGATAGAAATCGGTCACCTTGTAGCAGAACTCGGCTGTGTCCGAGAGCACTAAAAAGCCGTGGGCAAAGCCCTCGGAAATGTAAAACTGCTTCTTATTCTCCTCGGTCAGCTCGACGCCGTACCACTTGCCGTAGCTCTCGCTCCCCGCACGCAGATCGACTGCCACGTCAAATACCCTGCCCTTGATCACGCGCACGAGCTTGCCCTGCGGGTACTGCTTCTGGAAATGCAGACCGCGCAGCACGCCCTTGGTGCTCATCGACTGATTGTCCTGCACGAAGACCATGTCAAGTCCCGCTTCCTGCATATCTCTTTGGTTGTAGCTTTCCATAAAGTAGCCTCTGCTGTCCCCGTGAACAGCGGGCTCGATGATATATAAGCCCTCGATCGGGCATTTTTGCACCTTGATCTGTCCCATACTCATTCCTCAATTTCTTTCAAATATCTGCTCAGGGCATCCTGCCAGGTCGGGAGGGGCTCGAAGCCCGCCTCTGCCAGCTTGCGCTTGTCGAGACGGCTGTTATAGGGGCGCGCCGCTTTGCTCAGCCCGTATTCGGCGGTCGTGACAGGGACCACCTT
The DNA here is from genome assembly GCA_964426285.1 of uncultured Lachnospiraceae bacterium. Classification (GTDB taxonomy): domain Bacteria; phylum Bacillota; class Clostridia; order Oscillospirales; family CAG-272; genus CAKSQF01. The sequence continues at coordinate 20,551 of CAYRQA010000011.1, forward strand.
GGTCGTATAGCCCGCCTGTCTGAAGATCTCGCAGGTGAAGTCGTACCAGCTGATGTAACCGCCCTCGTTGGTGGCATGGTAGTAGCCGTATTTCTCGGTCTCGATCATATCGACGAGCAGGCGCGCAAGGTCGTAGGTATAGGTCGGCGTGCCGATCTGGTCATTGACCACGCGGACGGTGTCGTACTTTTTGCCGACGTTCAGCATCGTCTTGATGAAGTTTTTGCCGTTCAGACCGAACACCCACGCGATGCGGACGACAAAGAACTTTTCGAGGCGCTCCGAAACCGCCTGCTCGCCCTCGAGCTTGGTCTGTCCGTAGATATTCAGCGGCGCATATTCCTTGCAGTCGGGCTGCCAAGGCTCGCTTCCCTGTCCGTCGAAGACGTAGTCTGTGCTGATATACATCAGCTTGCAGTCGAGTGCTCTGCAAGCATCGGCGATGTTGGCGGTTCCGCCCGCATTGATGGCGCGCACCTGCGCGACCTTGTCCGCCTCCTCCGCGAGATCGACCGCCGTCCATGCCGCGCAGTGGATGACCGCATCGGGCTTTGCCTCAGTGATCACCCTTTCGACTGCGGCTCGGTCTGTAATGTCGAGCTGTACGTAGGGCATCGCAGTCACCGCCGAGCTGTCAGCGATGCCGCTGTATACGGGGGCAATATCGCTGCCGATCCCCTCATGTCTGCGGCGTGAGAGCTCGTTCATCACGTCGTGTCCGAGCTGTCCACCGACACCGGTTACGAGTATTTTCATTTGTATTGTTCCCTTTTCAGCGATTTGCGTACATTTTTTCGTAGTAATTTTGGTATTCGCCCGAAATGATGGTCTCCCACCATTCTTTGTGCTCGAGATACCACTTGATGGTCTTCTGAATGCCGTCGGCGAACTTGGTCTCGGGCAGCCAACCGAGCTCGGTGTGGATCTTGGTCGGGTCGATCGCATAGCGCATATCGTGTCCCTTGCGGTCGGTGACGTAGGTGATCAGGCTCTCGGGCTTATCGAGTGCCTTGCAGATGATCTTGACGATGTCGATGTTGCGCATCTCGTTATGACCGCCGATATTGTAGACTTCACCGACCCTTCCTTTATGGATGATCAGATCGATCGCCTTGCAGTGATCCTCTACGTAGAGCCAGTCGCGGACGTTTTCGCCCTTGCCGTATACGGGCAGCGGCTTATCGTTCAGCGCATTGGCGATCATCAGCGGGATGAGCTTCTCGGGGAAGTGATAGGGTCCGTAGTTGTTCGAACAGCGGGAAATGGTCACGGGCAGACCGTAGGTGCGGTGATATGCCAGCACCAGCAGATCGGCGCCCGCCTTGGAC
>CAYRQA010000012.1:0-21807 GCA_964426285.1 uncultured Lachnospiraceae bacterium
CAAGGGCTCTGCCCTTGCATCCCGCCAAGAACCTTTTTGAAAAAAGGTTCTTGGATATCCAAAAACTTTTTTAAAGCGTGAAAGAATGTTCGCAGAACATTCTTTTCGAGTTCGGTTTACCGAACTCGTGCGCAAATACTTGCGACGCAGATTTACTATATTGGTAGAGGGATATGCCATGGGATCGGTGTCCTCGACGATCCGCAACGAAAGATGCTCACATACTCCATTGTCACGGCGAAATGTACGCATCACACCGAACGCGGTAGGGGAGGGGCTTGCTCCTCACGCCGTTGCCATTTCCGCAAACCGATAAGCCCCTCCCCTACGGTGTCTGTCGTCTTATTCCCCCGCCTGCTCCCCTCTGAGCCGATCAATGAGCCTCAGCAGGGTCACTTCATCCTCGGCGGCGTTGACTGCCGTGCGGAATGCCGCCGCCCCCCGCATTCCGTGGCTGTAATGCGCGAGCGGTCGGCGCGCTTCTCTCACGCCGATAAATTCACCCTTGTCAGCGACGAGCATCCGCACGTGGCGCTCGCCCATCGCGAGCCTTTCGTCTACGGTCGGCGGGATGTAGGGCTCACCCTTGATCGCGGCGGCAAGCTCGGCGAAGATCCAGGGGTTTCCTTCTGCCGCCTGCCCGATCATCAGCCCGTCACAGCCCGTCTCTTCGAGTATACGCTTGGCGTCCTCGCCCGAAGCGATGCCTCCGTTGGCGACGACGGGCACTTTCACCGCACGCATCACCTCGGCGATGGTGGCGTAATCGACAGGCGGGCGGTAGAGCTGTTCTCGCGTGCGCCCGTGCAGAGCGATCGCCTTTGCACCGCCCTCAACGGCGGCAAGTGCGCACTCGACGGCGTTTATGTGCTCGCTGTCCCAGCCCGTTCTCAGCTTGACGGTGGTGGGGAGCCTGATTGCCCCCGACACTGCTCTCACGATGTCGCAGATCAGCTCGGGCTTCTTCATGAGTGCCGAGCCCTCGCCGTTGCCCGTGATCTTGCGCATCGGGCAGCCCATGTTGATGTCGATGGCGACGGGTCTCACCTCGCTGATACAGCCCGTGTAGCTGCCGCTTTCGAGCATCGCCGCCGCTTCTGCCATGATCGACGGCTCAGAACCGAATATCTGCAGTGCCGTCGGACCTTCGCCCTCTCTGATCTGCGCAAGCGTCGCTGTCTTGAGGTCGCGATAACACAGTGCCTTCGCCGAGATCATCTCCGACACCGTATAGTCCGCTCCCTGTTCGTGGCAGAGCAGCCTGAAGGTATGATCGGTGATCCCCGCCATCGGCGCCAGTACTAACATAGTTTTCTCCAAAATGTATGTATTTGGGGCTCTGCCCCAAACCCCGCCAAGGGCTCTGCCCTTGGATCCCACCCGCTTTCTTGAAAGAAAGCGGGGCAAAGAACTTTTTATCGGCGTCGCAAATACTTGCGATGCACAGGACATCTTTATCCTTGTTTTTAGGGGAGGCGTTTCGCCTCCCATCGTGTCCATTTCGGCAAACAAATCGACGGGAGGCGAAACGCCTCCCCTACGAAGGTCGGATTGAATATATCCCGCGCGGCAAGAAATTGCCGCGCCTGAATAAAGTTCTTTGCGGGGGTTCGGGGGCGCTTTCTTTCAAGAAAGCACCCCCGATAAACCGGGTCTGTAAGCCGGGTTCTGTTCAAGGCTCAAATGAGCCCATTTGCTGCCATCTATCTTGTCCTGCCGTTGCCGACAGGCTCTATGCCACCCGCGGGGTCAAGCTGTCGAGCCGACATCCCCCATTGGGTGTTGCTTCGGATAGGGTTTACACTTGCACTTTGTTACCAAAGTGCCGGTGAGCTCTTACCTCGCCTTTTCATCCTTACCTCTGCTGACGCAAAGGCGGTTCTTTTCTGTTGCACTTTCCCGGAGGTCACCCTCGGCGGACGTTATCCGTTATCCTGCCCTGTGAAGCCCGGACTTTCCTCACGGTAATACCTTTCGGCGACATACCGCGCGGCAGCTCAACTCGGTTTCTCTTTATTATAGCGCAAGAAGGCGCGATTGTCAAACAAAATTTGCAAATATATCGCCGATATTCATGATTTTTTCACAAAATAAAGGTACAATGATACTATCCGAAGGACTGCATACAGCCCTTTCGATCGACACAACGGTAAAATGAAGGAAATTCAATGAAAACAGTAATAATTGATACGGCTCGCGAAGGGCAGGTGCTTCTCTCTGCAACCGACGGCACCGATGCGCATACCCTCAGCTGCGACGGCGGGCGAGGGGGAAAGCTCAGAGCCGCTTTTGCATACGCCTATGGCGAAATGAACGCCGACGCGGTCATCACACTGCCTGCCGCAGGGGAGTATGGCGCAGAGGATATTGAGAAGGTGGCAAGCGCACTCGAGGAGGGGGCTTCGGCAGTCGTCTGCGACCTGAGCGAGCCCTCGCCGATCCTCTTCGGTTGGGCGTTCAAGCTACTGACCCGTTTTACGGCGGGGCTTACCGCGGCACCGTGGGCATCGCTTCGCGGATATCGGGCAGACTGTGCAGAGCTGCTCGCATCGGTGAAGGGCGAGGGGGCAGACTATGAGGTCGCGCTCCTGCAAGCGATTGTGACCGAAAAACTGCCGCTTAAGCAGCTTTCTGCCGAGAAGGATCGCAAAAACAGCGGCGCAAAGTGTAGAAAATCCCTCAAAACCACAGTTTTGGCTGGGCTTGGCATCGTGGGACAGTCGCATTCGCTGAAATTTCTGATCTCTTCGATGATCGCACTGCTGGTCGACACCACACTGCTCATGCTGATCGCGCCCCTGCTCCCTTGGGAGGAAGCGATCAACGAAGTGGTCGCGCAGACGGCGGCATGGATCGTCAGCTCGCTCACCAATTTCAATATCAATCGAAGACTGGTCTTCCGCGCCAAGGGCGGCACACTTGCCGCTCTGGGACAGTATTATTCGCTCGCAGTCTTTGTGATGCTCGGCAAGCAAGGTCTGCTTTTCGTGTTCAGTACACTGCTTTCGCTGCCCCTCCTCCTCTCGAAGATCGTTTGTGAGGTCTCCTTCTTCTTCCTCAACTATTTCGTTCAGAAAAAGCTGATCTTCAGCCGCAAAAAGGGAAAATGAGCGCGGAATGTGATGGAGTCAGGCTTGCCCGACCCGAAAGGAAATAATCATGAAAAAATTGACAGAACGGTTGACCCCTGTCCCGATACTTGTGCTCGTCGATCTGCTTTTCTTGCACTCTTTCTGTCTGTATTTTGCTATTTTCATCATATCCGTGAGATCTGGGGAATAGGGATGCCCCCCGATGAAACGCAGGCACCCGTGATGGTGATCACAAAGCCGCCCCGTGTTACCGATCCGAGCGGGCAAACAGGTCCGACCTCGTCCGATCCGAATGCTCCGAACGATCCGGACAACCCCGCCGGGTCGGGGGGATGATCCCGTGATCGTACAGCCTTCCGATGATTTCGGCAGTGCCTTTGAAGGGATCTTCGCCAAGGGAGAGAACGAGGTCAACACTACCTTGCAGCAGATCCCCAAAAAAGGGGCGACCAAGTACGAAACGACCCGAGTGCGCTATTATCTGGCAGACGTGTACGTGCGGAACGTTGAAAACCTCTTTACGGCTTACAGCGTAGGGAAAAATGTACCGTTTGACAGCCTGTTGTCGGGCACCGATGCCATTTTCGCACTGAACGGCGATGTGTTTAATTCGGGAAGCGCCTCTAAGGAGATCATTGTCCGCAACGGCAACGTGATCCGCTGTCAGGACTATATCTCTTCCGATATCTGCGTGCTCTACTGGGACGGGACGATGGAGACGGTCACGCCTGCTGAGTTTGACTGGGACAAGATCGTTGCCAAGGCACCCTATCAGGTCTGGAGCTTCGGTCCCGAGCTGCTACATGACGACGGAAGTGCCATTTCGCCGATCAGCAGTACGGTCTGGCGGCTCAATCCGAGAGCGGCAATCGGCTATGTCGAGCCGGGGCATTATGTCCTGCTTGCCGTGCATGGCGATCGCGGTGACGGGACGGCTGAAGGCGGCGATGGGATGAATATCGAAGAGATGGCGAAGGTTCTCTCGAACGCAGGCTGTAAGCAGGCATACAATCTCGACGGCGGTGCAAGCGTGTACGGCTATTTCGACGGGCAAATGCTCGTTTTTTTCAGCGGCGAACGGGTCATCAGCGATATCATCTGCATTGGTGAGACCGATTAGGGCAATGAAAAGAGAGAAGACCATGAAAAATAAAATTTTGGGGATGTTCCCCCATCTGTGCATCGTGATTTCGCTGATGCTCCTCATCTTCTTTGTCACCGATCGCTTCAACAGTGCGATGGCGTTCATCAACCACGCGATGACCAAGCGCCTGCTCGTGATCGAACTGCTGTTCTGCGGGCTATGCGCATTGCTGCTTGGGGTGGGCGCAAGGGTGTACAAATCGAAATTCGGCATTTTGATGGCGATCTTGACGGCATTGCTTGCCGTCATCATGGCAGTGCTGCTTCTGGTCGATCATCTGTCGCCCGCCATGCTCCTGTTGACCCAAGCGCTTGCCAAGACGGTGATCGCACTGCTTTCGGCGTGCAGTATCCCGAGTTGTCTGCTCCTCATTCGCTTTCAGCGCCGCAGCACGGTGAAGAAAATGACGTCCGAAGCTCGTTCAAAGCGGTGAACATCCTCTGTCCGACCGTCCCGAGCTTCCCATTTCAGATGAAAGGTTGTGAAATAAATGAACCAAATCCCCGATATTCAACCGAGCGAAGGCTTTACGCTGCCTGAGCCCGAAGTAAAACCGCGCAACAAGGTGCTCGATCTGCTTGCGGCGCTCATTTATCCGATGTTGCTCTTTATCAGCCAGTATGTGACCATCTTTGCCGCCGAGCTGATCGTGGTCATCCAAGCGCTCAACAAAGGCGTGGCGGAGAGTGAGCTGGAGGGCTACGTGATCGGCGTGCTCGAGACCCACCTCAACGAGGTGGTCATCGCGGCGGATCTTCTGATCATCCTCGTGTTGGTGCTTGGGTTCGGTTGCCGCAGAAAGGGCATTGCCAAGTCGCTCGAAATGAACCGCGTGAAGGTCAGCACACTCTTCTTAGGCGTTGCCGCGGGCATCGGACTGAACTGTGCGCTCGACTTTGTCATGAATTGGATTCTGCCTCTCTTCCCCGAGGCGATGAACGAATACAACGAGCATATGAGCAACGAGGGGAGCATGATCGCTTATCTGCTGTCGGGGGTCGTACTGGCGCCGATCGTCGAGGAACTGCTCTTCCGTGCACTTTCGGTCAAGCACCTTGACAGAGTACTGCCTCGCGGACTGTCGATGGTCGTCGTGGCAGGCATTTTCGGGCTGATGCACAACAATTTGGTGCAGGGTCTCTACGCGGGCAGTCTGGGACTGCTGCTCTGCTGTATCTTTTTTGCCTATCGATCGGTGTGGGTGCCGATGGCTGTGCACCTCGGCTTCAACATGGTCAGCCTGCTGGCGCTGTTTGACGTCGAAAGCATGAACGATGCACAACTGCTGGTATATACAGTCCTCATCCAGCTCTTCGTTTTGATCGCGGCATTCGGCGGCATCGTGGCGCTGGTCTTCCTCTTCTTAAAGCGCACGCACCCGATCTGGTTCAAAGTGCGCGGGAATGAGAAAGAAAAAGTGATCGAACCCGCGCAGTAAAGCTGGGGAATTGCCGTGAGGTGTTTATGAAAAAAGAACGAACGAAAATGGGTTCCGAGCAAAATGCACCCCGCAAGGAGGTCGACCGTCAGCTTGGTGAGCGTCGGGCGCTGATGGAACGGCGCATCAAACGGGGACGGATCACGCTTTTCGTGTTTGCCCTGTTGTCGATCGCGGAGATTTTTCTCCAGAGGTTCACGCCCTTTCGTCTGCCGCTCTCCTGCACCCTCTCCGATATGCTGTCGGTCTACGGATTGTTTTCGGTCCCCTGTCTGATCGCGGCTTTCCTGCCGATCATTTACATGGCAGTGCTGGCTGTCGGTTTCAGAAGCGAGAAGCTGGCGCTGCTGCGCAAATGCCTGCCGATCTTCCTGTGGATCGATCTCATCCTCACGCTCGCGCTGGGCGGAAAGCCCTATGCACTCGAGGGCTTTTTAGTGACCGAGATGATGCTCAATCTCTTGCTGCACATTCCCGTGATCTGGTTCATGCAGAGAGCCGTGCGGGCGGTGGGGGCTTTGGTGGTCCTGCCCACAGCAGAGATGGAAGGCGATCCCTTCGAGGGGCTCGGCTACGGTGACTGAAAGTCTGCTGTGTGGAGATAATGGTTGTTTACAAAAAATTAACAAAACAAAGGTTGCAAATACCGCTCATTTGTGCTACAATAGATGAGCGGCTACGGAGAAGTACTCAAGTAGGTGAAGAGGCGCCCCTGCTAAGGGTGTAGGTCGGGAAACCGGCGCGAGAGTTCGAATCTCTCTTTCTCCGCCAGAAAAGACACAAGATATTGTATTAGATTTACTCTAATTACACTATATCTTGTGTCTTTTGTCATTTTTGGGGATTTCATACCCCTTGTGATACCCCTTACAGATATTTACGCCTTGATTTTCTCGAAATAGGACTGCATCCGAGCGGCACTTTCCTGCTTCATCTTCTCGGAGACGTGACCGTAAACGTCAGCCGTAAATGCGGCAGTCGCATGACCGAGATTTTGCTGTACGGTCTTCAGATCGTCGCCCTCTTGCAAAGCAGTGACGGCGTAAGAATGGCGCAGGCTGTGGAATACACAATCGGGGCGACCGATTCGAGCGGCAACCTTCTTGAAGTGTTTCAGAACGGTTTGCGGTACAATGAAACGCCCTGTTTGATCGGTGAATACAAGATTCCATTCGTTCTGCCATGCGAAACCTGCATTCAGATGATTTTGCATTTGTTCATGACGAACGTTTTTTAGAATATCCATAACGAAGGGTGCGGCGGTGATCGTCCGTGCTTTTGGATTTTTGGTAGTAGCTATGTAGAAGCTACTGCCTTTTTCTTTGCCCTTTTGGAGCTGTTGCTTGACCGTGATCGTTCCGTCTGCGAAGTTGACAGCATCCCATGACAGCCCGCAGATTTCGCCCTCTCGCATACCCGTGAACAGTGCGACGGTGAAAAGATCACGGAATGCTTCGCCGTCTTGAATGGCTTCCAAAAACGCTTGAATTTCCGTTTCTGTGAGCGGCTTGACCTCTTTCTTTTCGATTCGGGGAAGCACGCAAGCATCGCAAGGATTCAGCCCAATATATCGGAGCTTCAAAGCCTGTTCAAGAGCTTTGTGAAGGATGCCGTAAACGTTTTTGATCGTTTTGGGGTGAAGCCCCTTCTTTCTCGAAAGGTCATTCAGAAAGGTTTGAATCTGCGTTGAATTGAGCGACTGCAGTTTGATTTTACCGAGTGCAGGGGTTATGTGTGTTGCGATTCTGCTTTGGTAGGTGGAATAGGTCAGCGGCTTCACCGAGGGCTGAACATATTCGGCGAGCCATGTGTCGAGCCATCCTTCGACGGTCAGCTTCACAGGCTCGAAATAAGTGCCGTCGTCAGCCGCCTTTTGTGCCGCTCGCATTGCTTTGAGTACGTCGCTTTGTTTGTCGCCGTAGAAGCTCCGACGTTTGCCGTCGATCACACAACGGGCTTCCCATGTGCCGTTATCTCGCTGTCTGACCGAGCCGTTTCCTTTTGCGCTTCGTGTTTTCATGTTAATTCCTTCCTTTCTATCAACCTATTAACCTTGAATTCGACAAAATCGTAAATTTCGTCAAAAAAATGATCTTTCTCCGATGAATCGATAACTGCAATGGTATCACCATGCTTTGATTTTATACTCGAATGAATGAAGCGTATTACCGCCTGCTTCGTCCACGTCCACGACTACCTCGCCGCGAAAATGATTGACGTACCCTCTCAAAGCTGTCATCTGCTTTGCATTCGGCAGAACCGCGAGATTGATGCCGCCCGATTCGGGGTTCAGACGAATGTTGCCGTCTCCGATCATTGCCACCATTGCTTCCCGTCCGTTATCGAACTCGCTTTCGATCGCCTCGACCTCGTACACATCACGGTGATCGACCTGTCGGAAGTCAGACGATGTGTCCCCCCAGTGCCTTCCGCTGAAATCAAGCATCTTTCCATCGGTCATGAGGTAGCCTGCGACTTCGTAATTCCGAGTCGTACCGAAATGCGATTCGAGAGCGGAGTAGTCTCGGTCGGAAAATTTCCTCTTGACAGAATCGTCGGGTTGTGGTATACTACTATTAGAAGAGTTAGCGTTGATATCCCTCTCGTACTGTACTTGAGGCATGCCTTGCGTTGGCTCTTCATTAGTGGTCGGCGTTTCATGCCTGCGATCTTGTATCGCATTCTGATTCGCCGGCTCTATTTTTTTGCCTTGCAAATTTACTAAATCATAAAGTATAGCCACTCCCGACTTAGTCGTGCCAACAATTACGTCGGCATCATACCCTCTTTCGTCAACCTTGAACGATACAACCCCACGTGCAAATTCCACGAAATTGTCTTTTCTTTGATGTTTGATTGCTTCTCCGATATAATTTTGAGTTGCCTTCAGTATTTCATCGGCATTTTCAAACGCATTCGCTTTATCCAAAAACATTTGATTGTCAATGCGCCGAAGCATAGACGCATCTCTTGAGCCCACCCATTCTCTTGCGGTTCTTTGATTGATACCTATTTTTTGACCATTTGCGTCAACAAATTCGGTGAACTTGTTTTTCACGATACTCGAAAGCGTTTCTGCAATCTGTTTTGGTGTATCGTTGTCTCCTACCATTTTACCATCAACGTCGACATAGAGATCCCCGTTTTGGTCTTTTCGAATCGAATACCTCACGCCTTCACGGGCGTTATTTTTTGGCCCTTTCGCCTTCGCATCCCGATAATTCCCGCTCGCATCTGCAAGCGCATCGGTGAACATCGCCTGCACACGGTCGAGCGCTCCCGACATCTCCGCCACGATCCTGCCTTCGTTCGAGTTCGGGAGCATTCCCTTGTAGAGCGCCTTCACCTTCTTCGCAAGATCGGCGATGAAGTCCTTGATCTTCTCAAAGAGCGTGCGGTCGCGGCTCGCCAGCTCGCGCATCACCTTGCCGTCGGTCAGCATCGTCTCCATCGAATCGGCAATCACTTCCTCGTAGGCGGTGTCAAAGGAGAGCTCGCGTCCGTTCTTCTTCGCCTTGGCGATCTGATTCTCGATCAGCTCGCTCACCGGTTGCCCCGTTTTGTTGTACTGCTCCATGAGGAAATCCGCCAGCACACCAAACTTTTCGGGCGACCAATCGCGGATGAAGTGTGTCAGCTCGTGCGAAGCCGTGAAGAGGATCGTGCCCTCTCCCGAAGCACCTGCCCCAGCACCGCCGTCTCTTCAACCGCGAGAACATCGGCACTCGCTCGCTTGATCTGCTCGTCGAGCACGTGCATACGGTTGAGCGTTTTTGCGGCAGCTTCTCTGTCCACCTTCGCGCCGAACTGTTGCTCCTTGTAGAGCCGTCCTTGTTCGGCTCTGTCAAGCCGGAGCTTTTCGAGCTTTTCAAGCCGCTCACGGAAGATGCGCAGTGCATCCTGCTCAGCGGCATTCAGATCGTCGATCTTCACCTGATCGGCAGCCATTGCCAGCACCTCGCGGTCGGTCAGCGTATTGGTGCGCTGCTGATTTTGCTCTAACTCTCCGTCTTCGTTGAACCGCCATTCGCGGCGTCGTTCTGTGCTTCCAGTTGTGCCAGTAACTCTGCCGCTATTTTTTCCTTCTCCTCGTCTGTTTTGCCCTGCATAGGTCGAATCAGCTCCAACATTGAATCGAGTGACATACCCGTGTCCATACACTTCTTCAATAAAAGCGCTCGCTTTTCGAGTATCGGATTCATCCCCTTTAGCACTTGTAATCAACTCCTTTGCATATTCCATTGACGTTTCGTAAGTATCATTGAATTTAAAGATGGTCCGTACGACAGGATTTCTGTAGTTGGTATCTACGATAAACAGGTTATTATCGCTTTCAATGAAATACTCGCCGTTTTCGGTTTGTTTGTTATCATGATACCCCAATTTCTCGATATTTGCAATAGCATTCCAGATAATTGCGGCATCTTTTTTTGTAATAATACCACTTTCAAGTCCCCAGTGAACACCGTTAGTCGGATAACTATCTTCTTCAAGATACTTCCTCGCCTGATACTGCACGGTATCGGGCTTCACCATTTCGCCGCGCTCGTGCAGAACACCGTCTGCCTTCATCGCCGCGATCAGCTCATCGAACGCGCGGTTGATGTCCTTCCGCTCCTGCCCCTCGGGGAATGCCTTGACGATCACGGGATTGCCTTTCTTGTCTACGTCCAACGTCGCGGCACTGTCCGAGTGCGCCGAAAGATAATCGTTCTGCGCATTTGTCTTGTCAGCAACGTAGCAGGCGAATGCCCGCGCCGCCATTTCGACCGTGCTGTCCCAATAGTCGCCGTCCTTCTGATGAAGTTCGCCGAACCTGCGCGAACCGTTGTAGTAGTCGCTACGAAGGCGCATTTTCTGAACCTTCTGCGTTTCGGAAGGCGTCAAAGCGCCAAGTCGGTACCCGATAGCCTCTCTGTTCTCCTTGGCGATCACATGACCGTTTACCGCTTTCCGAAGCGCACTCAATTCATCTACAACAGAGGCGTCTCCGGTTGCAAGCAGCTTGTCTAACAGCTCGTGATACCGCTTGGCATCGGCTTCGGTGGGCTTTCTTGCGTAATAACGGGTGTCCGAATCGGTCAGCGTTCCGTTTTCGACCTTTTCCACCCATCTGAATTGCGCTTCGACTTGATATTCCACACTGCGCCGTGCCTGCTCGTATCGCTTAGTAGCCGCCATGTCGGTCTCTTCTTGGGTAGCATCGCGGTATTGCATGGTGCTCAGAAGTGCTCGCATAGCTTCCCTCGTCCGTTCGGGCAGTGCGCGAAGGTTGTCGGTTGACATAAGATTGCCGTAGCCGCCCGCAAAGTCGTCGAGTGCATGGAACCATTCGTGCGCGAGACTGCCCGCACCGTTCATCTTGGTCAGATTGATGACGTGCCGCTCACGTTCATAATGCGCGGCGGCGCCCGACAAGCCCTGACCTCTTGCGCCGAAGGCAATGCTCAGGTTGCCGCCGAGCGAAATATCACCGTCTGCGATCCCGAGTGCGTCCGCGAGGTCTTTCAGTGCATCATAATGAAGCAGCCTTCGGCTATGAAGTGTTGCTTCGCAACGATCAGGAACGCTTCGCTTCATGCAAGCCGCAGGCTTGCGCTTCATATCGGCGAAGCCGATGCTTCACTGAATTCGTTGGTTTAAACCCACACAAGGTGCGCACCTGTTTTATGCTGCCTTTTCAAACAAGTCCACAACGGTATGGTTGCGGACTTGTTTTTTTGGTTCTGCAACCTCTTTTCCGCATAATCGTGCAGGAGATTCATATCTTGAATTTGATCGGCAGCCGACGGACGAATGGCAGGCATCATCAGAGGCAGTTTCAATGAATCGGTTGACTTTTTTTGCCGCATATGTTATACTGTAATCACCATAGAATCGCTAAAATTTTGCTGCAAACAGAATTGTTTTTGCGATTGAATTATAATAAAGGAGATAAAGTCTATGAAAAGGTTTTTGTTGTGCCTGATGCTTGTTGGGGCTATGATGCTTTCGGTCTCCTGCTCGGGTGCAAGCGTAGACGTCGATGATTGGGACGATGACTCGGATGGGTCTTCCAATAAGGGCAATGGGGGCGACAAGGACAATGTATCGGCTGTCGATATGATGATCGCCTCGATCGGAAGAGAATCGGTCACGGTGGAGATCGGCGAGATTGAAGAAGGCAGATACGGAGCTTCTGCCCATGTCACGGCACAGGTCCCCAACTATACCGAGCTGTTTATCGCCGCTTACGCCGAAGCCGACCCCGATAAGGCTTTGCAGAACGCGATCAAGAAAAAAGAGTATACAACGGTAGAATATGAAGGCTATGCAACGGTGATCTATGAAGGCGAGGAGCAGATCGTAGAGACCGATGAGCTGGTCGAGGACTTTATCGAGCAGGAACTCATTAAGGCGATCAACGCAGTCTTGGAAATGGAGGAAGCTGGCGAATGAAACGGTTCATAGCATTTCTACTCGCAGCTCTTCTCTGTATCGCGGCACTGCCGACCGCTGTGTTCGCATCGGAGAAACAATTCGTTTATACCGAGGACGACATCGAGGAGCTCTACTACGACTTCGAATATCTGTCGGGTATGGTCGAATCGATCTTCCACAGCGATGAGGGACTGGCTTACTGGAAATATACCAACGATATGGAGGGCCAAAAGGTCGCCGGTTGGCTGATCGATAAGGCGAACACCATCCTCGGCGAAAAGGTAGACAAAAAGTATTACACACAGATCCTTACCAATATGATCGCCATGTTCGAATACGACATGGCAGATCAGATCGAGACGCAAGGTCAGTTTGACAAGATGAAAAATATTGCCGAGTACGGCTTCGATCTGCTCGACATCGGCGCGACCGTGGTCGGACTTGAGGATGAGAGAGAGACGATCGGCAAGGTGCTCTCGGTGGCATCCGATGGGATCAAGCTGGCGCTTGACACCGCAAACGAGATCAAGTATTACGAGCTCGCAATTCAGAATTACGCAAAAGCGGAGAATTTTCTCCGCGCCGTAAATGAGTATTCGGATAACGAGACGCTCAGCGATGCCGCTTATGAGCTTCGCACGGTCAATGAACTCCTTTTCAAGGAACGCGTCGAGTGCATTTCCGCTACAGCTGAAAATATCGGCGTATTCACCGCGAAGAACTTCCTTTCCGATTTTTCTTTTGCAATCATGAAGAATATCGATGAATACAAGACCGACGCGATCGTCAAGGACTACGTTGACTACGGCGAAAAGGCGTACAAAGCCCTTGACGGGCTGATCTCGACCGGCAAGGCGGTATTTAAGACGGTCATGATGGGCGGAGACCTGCTCTTCGGTACGACCAACACCTTCAGACGTCACAACGAAATGCTGGCGATGGTGGACATTGCCGAAGCACTGATCGCGGCAAACGATGATGTCGTGGTGTCCAAGGATGCCTCTGCCGAGGCTGTGTACAGCAATATCCGCACCAAATGCGAGTATTACAAAATGCTCCTGGCAACGCATCTTCGCGGTGAATATCTGATCTACAGCCTCAATTACAACGACGCGGGCGTTCTGTCACAGATCACCAAGTGGGCAGACGAATATTTCAAGGACGAGGATCAGACCATTAAACGCTGGTACGAGGATCAAGCGGATTATTGCGAGGAATATTACACGAAGGTGAACGACCTGTTCGATCGCCTGCTTCAGCAGAAGTACGTCGTTCATAACGGCTTTGAGCTGCACGATGGCTTTATTACCGAGATCGAACAGCTCGATACCGTCCCCGATGGCTATATCGGTGTCTACACCTTTGCCGATTTTAAGCAGATCGCCGACAGCTGTCCCAGTGACGCCTTCATTACCTCGATCTACGATCAGGAAACCGAGTTCAATACCGCCAAGTATATTCTGATGAACGATATCACTTGCCCCGCGGAGTATGATACGGCAGGCGCGTTCTATGGCGTGCTCGATGGCAACGGCTATACGATGCACAATCTCAGCAAGCCGCTCTTCGGCTACGTCGGTAACGCGACCATCAAGAATCTCGGTCTCGAGATCAGTTATACGATCGATACAGAGGATAAGGAGTATTACTTCGGCGCGATCGCCAGCTGCCCCAACGGTTTCAATAACGAAAACGGCGTCTATATCGACAACTGCTTTGTGAAAGGCAATGTTGACATTACCTGCCGATCGGGTGCGTTCGGCGGCTTCCTCGGAAGCGGTGACGGTGCGTCAATCACCAACAGCTATAACGAGGCGAACATTAACGTAAAGACGAGACAGGGCGGCTCGCTCGGCGGCATTTGCGGCAACGGTGCTTCAATCACCAACTGTTACAATACGGGCTCGCTCAGCCTCTATGCGACCTGCAAGAATACCATCAATCCCGAAACGATCGACGTACAGGTGGGCGGTATTCAGGGATACAACTATTCGGATGCGATCAGAAATTGCTATAACACAGGTTCGATCAGCGTCGAGACCGCTATCGGCTGTCACGTTTACAGCGGCGGCATCATCGGCTTCAATTACGGTTCATACCATAATACCTACATTGAAAATTGCTATAACGTAGGCAGAGTGACCAACGAATGGGCTGAGGCTTATGATACCGACAAGGAATACGGCGGTGTATTCACACCCTCCTACTCGGCGGGCGGTATCGTCGGCTATTCGGGCTACAATCTGTATATCAATAAGTGCTGGAACGGCGGAACTATATCGGGTGAGCACTTTGTGGGCGGTATTATCGGAGGTACTTACACGAAGGAAGAGGACAGCATCACCAATTGCTACAATATCGGCTCGGTGTCGGCTGTGCAGTATGCGGGCGGTATCGTAGGCATGGATTTTGCTTCCACGGGCATTGTCTGCTCGTATAATGCGGGCATTGTCTCAGGTGCGACAAACTGCGGCGCAATTGCCGGTACGATCAAAAACGGCGAAGAGAATCTGGTGTCCTGCTATTATATTGACAACGGCACGGGCGCTACCTCTGCCGGCATCAATTACTCGGGCGTGAAGAAGCTCACGTCAGCGCAAATGGCGGACGTCAATTCCTTCGAGGGCTTCGACTTTGTCGAGACATGGAAATTAAGGGAAGACGATACCATGCCTCTGCTTAAACAGTAACCCAAAATCAGAGGAAAGTTTTCTCCGCCAAAGGAAAGTACGGAAATCGATTGATTTCCGTGCTTTTTCTGCGATATGGGCTCATGGGTTGGCAGATGATAAATCTTCACAAATGACCCTCGGATATTGACAGGGCGGTGTCATTAGTGCTATAATATAGAAAATGGGCGCTCGTGCCCTGAACTTACGCAAATCGGAGTAACTTTTTATGTACAGCAGATGGATCAAAAGAAGCATTGATATCCTGTTATCACTCATGGGGCTGATCGTATTGGCAATTCCCATGCTGATCGTGGCGCTCATCACCGTCATCGACTCGCCCGGTCCGGTCTTTTTCAAGCAAAAGCGCGTGGGTATACATAAGTCGCATTTCAATATCATCAAATTCCGCTCGATGCCGGTCAAGACCCCTTCGGATATGCCCACCCATCTGCTCAAAAACGCCGATGAGATGCTCAGCGGTTGGCAGAAATTCATCCGCAAGTATTCGATCGACGAGCTTCCCCAGCTTTGGTGCATTTTTATCGGCAAGATGAGCATCATCGGTCCCCGTCCCGCACTCTGGAACCAGTACGATCTGATCGAGGAGCGCGACAAATACGGTGCCAACGATCTGCGCCCCGGACTGACCGGTTGGGCACAGATCAACGGTCGCGATGAACTGCCGATCGAAGTAAAGGCTAAATTCGACGGCGAATACGTGGAAAGGCTGAGCTTTGCGTTTGACTGCAAGTGCTTTTTCGGAACGATCTTCAAGGTGCTCAGACATGACGGTGTTGTCGAAGGGGGCGCGGGCAAGCTCGAAGAAGAGAAAAAAGTCGAGGAAGAGACAAAAAAATAACGAAAATGTGCGTGATGTTGCACGTTTCTTCCTGACTAACCATTTCGTACTGCCTGAGGGCTGATCGGGATCAGCCGCACGGGAGGTTGCCAATGTTAATTGAAATCTATCGCCAACCGCTCGGGTTGGTGCTGCTCGCGATGTTCGCAGCGCTCGTGATCTGGAGCTGGGGCGGATGGTACTGCCAAAAGCGTCGGTGCACAAGCAGCCTGTGGCGGCTCGGAAATGCCTGCCTGAGTGCGGTTTGTGTGGCGGCGATCCTCTATACCACGGTTCTGCGAAAATCCTCGGGCACACGCACGGTCATTCTGATCCCCTTTTACAGTATTTTCAAGGGATTCGAGCAGATCGAACTGTATCGGTCGATGCTGATGAACGTCTTTCTCTTCATGCCGCTTGGGTTGACTCTCGCCAATGCGCTGCCCGAGCGCCTGCACAAGTTCAGTCGCTTTCGGCTGACGGTCGCTTGCGGGCTTTTTCTGAGCATTCTGATCGAGGGTCTGCAGTTTATCTTCGCACTCGGGCAAGTGGAGGTCGATGACCTGCTCTGCAATACGCTCGGCACGGCACTCGGTGCATTTTCGCTTGCCTGCAGGCACTATGTACCTAAGGTGCGCAGATATGTGATCGAGCATTACTGCGAGGAAGTGGACGAATAGGCTGTTTCCGCGATCGAAGTGAACCGAACAGAAGGGGTGA
Organism: uncultured Lachnospiraceae bacterium; assembly: GCA_964426285.1. Classification (GTDB taxonomy): domain Bacteria; phylum Bacillota; class Clostridia; order Oscillospirales; family CAG-272; genus CAKSQF01. The sequence goes on from CAYRQA010000012.1 coordinate 16,325, forward strand.
CCGAATGGGAGCCGTTGACAAACCCTTGTTTTCAAGAGAAGAATAGCACTTCGGGAGTCTTATAACTGTAATATTTTGGTATTTGAGCAATAAAAAAGAGCTACTCACATAGCCTTTACAAGTCGTTTTAAGTTTAATGCGCACGCCGAAAAGAGGCATTGCTCAGTAATTTTTTCAATGCCTCTTTTGAAGGTTCGTCTCAAATTGTGTTGCTCTTTCTGATGAGCGAAATTACCTTCGCACCATATCTGTCTGAGCCGCATCGCATTATGGTATTCAGGGGTGTTAATATTGGCAGTTTGAATTGCTCTTGCATCTTCATGTAAAGAGCGTCCTATCATTCTGGCATTTTTTGACTTACCTAAGCATTTTTCTCTGAATGGACAATTATGACAGTCTTTGCTCTTGGCAAGATATCTTTTGCGTCTGTTCTTCTTGCTATAATTTGAAAATCGCAGCACTTTACCTGCAGGGCAGATATATTCATCTTGTTCTTCAAGATATATAAAGAACCTTGGATCGAACTCAACTTCATAATTTGCTACCTCGGAACGGCATCTTTCAGGAATAAAAGTTTTTATTTTACGATGTAGCATTGCATTATAAACTTCATTGCTATCATAACCTGTGTCAGCACAGATTGCTTCTGTTTCAAATCTTAATTTATCAATTTGATGTTCAAGTCGTGGTGTGTTCGGTGATGATTCCATTTTCAGAATCACAGGTTTGATGACTAATATAATGAAAACCTTGCGGTTTGCCAGGACGATTTAATAATCCACTGTCAGGGTCAGTTATGCTTCCGGTAACAGACTTTGTCTTTTCGGGATATACAATGGGTTCTTTAATTAGTCCAGTTTCAAGCGCCTCTCGGTCAAGCTTCTGCATATATTCAGTTGGCGTATCTGGAACTTCAATCACTTCCCTTAAATCATTTCGGGCATTGGCTCTAATGTGTGTGGAGTCTGTAAGCAAAAGCTTTCCCGTTACAAGACCTTCTTTCATACACTTGCGTACAATCTCATCAAATATATCTTGAAATATTGTTGTTCCGCTGAATTTCCTGCGGCGAAGCTGTGAGATTGTAGAGTGGTCTGGCACAGGTTCATCAAGTTCAATTCCGAGAAACCAACGATACGCAATATTTACACGCACTTCCTGTTCGAGTCTGCGCTCGGATTCTATACCATAGAGATAGCCGATAAGCATCATTTTTACAAGCATAACAGGATCAACAGATGGGCGACCTGTGTTTGAATACAGTGCTTCAACTTTATCATAAATGAAACTGAAATCAACGCATCTATCCAAATCACGCAGAAAATGTTCCTGCGGCATAAGATCTTCAAGCGTTACAAAACACATTTTCATCTGTCTGTTTTCGTTCCTGCTAAGCATCGTAATTACCTCGCTTTCTGTACTTCTATTATATCATATTTCATTACAAAAGTCGAGTTAAACTGAGTTTGTCAACAGCTCCGAATGCGATCCCCCTTGTTTATGCAAAATAATCGTTATAGCGCTCGGCAAAGGAGGCGATCTCGTCTGTGAAGGGTGCCTGCTCGGGCGCATCGACCAGCTTTCGGAGCAGCTTTTTACAGGTGACCTCGGCAGGTGTGTAATTGTGCGGCGAAGTGCTGTAGACGAACACCGAATGATCGGTGCGAGCCGCTTCCGACTGATGCCTTTCGAGTGCCGACAAAATCCGCCGAATATAACCGTACGCCTCCTCCCGTCTGCCGAGCCGCATGAGCAGGATGGCGATTTCCGCATAGTTAAAAAGCAGCGGCGGGTCGAAAAAGCCGCCGTATTTCCCATCAAGGACCACCTCGTAGAGCGAAGCCTCTTTTTGATAGTAGAACAGCTTCTCGACAGGCGGCATCTCGGGCGTGATGAGCTGCCTGATCGCACACTCTGCAAGGTCGACCGTGTACATGACGTTGTACTTCATCTGCGAGCGGTACTCGTCCTCGGTCATGACGAATTGCGCATAGACTTCGCGGCTGTGGCGGAGCATGGGGAGCTTTTCGTAGTATTTCTTTGCCTTGATGCGGATCTCTTCATTTTCCGATCGACTGCAGATCTGCAGCATCAGTCGGTGGATCTCGTTGCGGATATCGTCGTCCGAGCAGTATTTCTCCGCACGGTCGGCGAGCAGGAGCAGACGCCCGATATGGGCATCGTCATTCATTTTCTGACGGTTGACCAACTGCATGACCTCGATATAGTTGAAAAAATTGTCGGGGCTCAGCTCGATCTCTCTGATCCATGCGCGATACACGCCCTCGTAATCCTTTGCGCGGTGCAGCGCACGAATCGTTTCGTGCAGCTGTTGCGTGTGCTCCTGATTCCAGCAGGATTCCATGTCAAACAGCGAATCGATCGAACAGCGATGGAGCAGAGCTAATTTGGGTAGCAGCATGATGTCGGGGGAGAGCAAGCCGCGCTCCCATTTCGAGACCGTTTGCGAGGAGATGCCGAGCTGTTCGGCGACCGCTTCCTGCGTCATGTTGCATTCTTGGCGCAGTGAGCGAAGTTTTTTCGTTTAATTGCATGGTGCCTCCTTAGTGTTCCTTGTACCAGTGAGCATAGCGCTTTTTACGGTAGAGCAGCACGAGCAGAAGATAGAACAGATTGATGTAGATCGCGCTGACGAGATAGCCGATCGGTTGGAGCTTGAAGCTGTGTATGAAAAAGAAGAGCGGGCTGAAGAGGAAGGTCAGAGTGGATCCCATCGAAAAAGGGTTGAGCGTATTCAGAAGAAAGCAGAGCAGAATGATGGCGCAAATGCAGAGGACGGTCAGACGCTCTCTCTACCACATCAGGCGGCAGTCGTCGGCAAGAGAGGTGTAGGTCCGCTCCTTGTAGTCTTCGAGTATGTCATTTTCGCCGATCGATTTACGGAGTTTTGTAAAATAGAGCAGGCAGACGGCATAGATGGTCGAGGTCATGACGCTGAGCAGGAGTTGCTTGAGCGTCGTACTTGTGACCTCGCTCAGGACTGCGCCCCAAATAAAATAGAGCACAATATACACCGCAAGCGTGAGCAGGGACGCCAATGTGATGTTGAGTAGTCTGCGTTTTATGGGAGCCTCCGAAATGATGTTTTTTTTCTCATTATATCACAGCGCTTTCGTATTGTGAACAGACAGTGCGGAGAACAAAACTGTCCAATTTGTATCAATCATCGTCCTCCGGTTGCAAAAAATACAGAAAACACTTGATTTTTCCATAAGAAACGTGTATAATGACATTGTGTGCAGAATGCAACCCGAAAAGGAAGGACGTTTTGTGCACATTCACATGAAAATTAATCAAATTTGATATTTGGAGGACTGAAACATGAGCAAAATTTGGACGATCATCTCTCCCGACGGCAGAACCGTCATGAACGTAGCCCTCTCTGAGTGCGGCAAGCTGACCTATGACGCTTCGCAGGACGGTGTCACCATGGTTGAGACCTCGCAAATGGGCATCGCCGCCGAGGTCGGCGATTTCAGAGCGGGACTTACTTACGTGTCCGAGGCAGACGAGGAGATCAATGAGACTTACTCGATGATCAGCGGCAAGCGCAAGGAAAACACCAACCACTGTAGTCAGAAGACGATCACCTTCACCAAGGATGGCGTGAAATTCGACCTCGTTCTGCGTGCCTACAGCGACGGCATCGCTTTCCGCTATATCATCACCACCGAGACCACCCGCGCGATGCTCATCGAGCCCGATTCCGAATCGACCACCTTCAAGATCCCCTGCGGCTCTCGCTTCTGGCAGATGGAGCGCCGCGGCAAGACCAATATGTACGAGAGCAACTACACCCTCGGCGTGATCGGCGAGACTGAAGTGGGCGCACAGCCCTCGCTCCCCATGCTCTATGAGGTGGGCGACAAGTACTGTCTGGTCATGGAAGCCGACCGCCACGGCAACTTCTGCGGCTCGCTGCTCCGTCTCGGTGAGGACGGTGTGATGCAGGTCATCTCCGACCTCGTGCAGCACGCCCCCATCCATTCGGCAGCACCCTTCACCTCCCCTTGGAGAACGGTCATCATCGGCTCGCCTGCAGACATCATGCAGAATATGATGGTCGAAAATCTCTCGCCCGCCCCCGATCCGAAATACGACTTCGCAAGCTGGGTAAAGCCCGGTGTATCCTCCTGGTCGTGGGTCAGCTACTACGGCGGGCAGGAAGACCCCAACATCCACAAGAAATTCATCGATCTCGCGGCTGACATGGGCTGGGATTACTACATCCTCGACGAAAGATGGCAGCCCGAAGCTCGCAGAGATTCGGGCGTGCGCTATCAGGGTATGCAGGAATGGTTCCCCGAGGTCAAGGCGCACGCCGACAAGAAGGGCGTCAAGCTCTTCGCATGGGTCGATAAGATCGACGTTGCCAAGCGCTCGAACCGTATCGCACGCTTCAAGGAGTGGTCGGAAGCGGGCATCGTCGGCATCAAGGTCGACTTCTTCTTCAACGAAGCACAGGATATGCTCCAGCTCTACGACGACATCTACCGCGATGCGGCGGAATATAAGCTGATGGTCAACCCGCACGGCTCGAATCCCCCCTCGGGCGAGCTGCGCACATGGCCCAATTCGCTCTCGCGTGAAGCCATCCGCGGACAGGAGCAGGGAGGCATCACCGTTCAGCAGTACACATTGATCCCCTTCCTGCGCTCGGCGGTCGGCACGGCGGACGTGACCGAACAGCTCTACTCGCGTGACGTCAACAAGACCTCGATGGGCTTCCAGATCGCACTCTCGACGCTGATTGAGAACGGTCTGCACTCGATGGGTTCGAAGCCCGAGGAATACTACTCGAGACCGGCGGCGGTCAGCCTCTACACCAACTTCCCCAGAAGCTGGGATGAGCTGGTGGTCATCGACGCCATCGTCGGCGAGAAGGTCAATCTCGCACGCAGATCGGGCGATGCATGGTTTGCCGCAGGCATCAGCGTCGAAGCGGGCAGTTTCTCCTACAAGCCCACCTTCCTCGATGCGAGCAAGACCTACACCGCGGTCGTCTACCACGAAAAGGCAGGTGAGCGTCAGGACATCGATATGTACGTTCAAAAGGACGTAACCGTTGACACGCTTCTGTCGGTAGACGTGCAGGCAGGCGGCGGCTACACCATCAAGTTCGTGCCGCAGGGCGAGAGCGATCTGAAATCGATCAGCGCAAGTGAATCGAACGTGACAGTCGAAGCCTACTACACCAAGGAAGTTACGCTGGCATTCGATCCTGCGGACAGTCAGACGGCAAGCGTCGTCTGGTCGGTCGCCGACGAGAGCGTCGCACGCATCGCCACCACCGCCAAGGGTGCCGTGATCAAGGGGCTCAAGGCAGGCAAGACCACCGTCACCGCGACTTCGATCTACGAAGCCGACAAGCAGGCTCTCATTGAGGTCACCGTCACCCCCGCGAAGTTCGTGCTCGACAGCGAGAACTGGAAGGTGCTGAACGACAACGCTTCCTATATCAT
>CAYRQA010000013.1:0-21804 GCA_964426285.1 uncultured Lachnospiraceae bacterium
CCTCTAAAGTGCCTAAGACAGGAAACGGGTGAGAATCCCGTGCGAGCGCGTCGCCGTAATCAGCGAGGAGCCTTCCAATATGTCACTGACCGAAGGTTGGGAAGACGGGAAGAGCCGTTTGAGCTGTAAGCCGAAAGACTTGCTACGTCATCCGCATTCGAAGCTGCGCCAGCCGGCGGAGGATGCACACAGAAAATATTTCTGAATCTGTGGATGCGAGGACTTATATAACCGATGAACCGCCCGTTGGTGAAAAGTGTTTTGCAGGATGCTCTTTTCTTCGGTAAAGAAAGGAAGGGATATCCCAAAATGAAAACCAAATTCACAAAATCACTGTCTGTACTGCTCGTGCTCCTGCTCACGCTCTGCTCACTGTTTGGGGTAGTTGGATGCAGTAGCGAGAACGACAGCAGAGACACCACTCCTGCGGCTACGACCACAGTCGCACCCCACACCGGGGACACAGAAGCGCCCGCTAAGAAGTACAGCTTCACCTTCACGGTCGTGCACGGCGACGGTACGAGCAAGGACTTCTCGATCTCTACCGATGAGGAGATCCTTGGCGACGCACTGCTCGCAGAGGGGCTCATCTCGGGCGATGCAGGTCCTTACGGGCTCTACGTCAAGGTCGTAGACGGCGAGACCGCCGATTATGACGCCGACGGCGCATATTGGGCGCTCTATATCGGCGAAGAGATGGCAATGAGCGGCGTAGATGCCACCGAGCTGACCGACGGCGGTAAGTATTCGTTCGTCTATACCAAGGGATGACGGGAATGTCACTGCGTCGGCGGATCACCGAGATGATCCTCTGTGCACTGCTCGCGGCGCTCGCCTTTGCGATGAAGGAAGCGATGGCGATGCTCCCAAACATCGAGCCTGTCAGTCTGCTTCTGATGGTGGCAGGGGCAACGATGGGGTTGAAGGCGCTCTCGACTGCGTGGATCTACTGCCTGCTCGAGAGTATGCTCTACAGCTTCAGCCTGTGGAATCTGGTCGGCTTTTTCGCCTGGCCGATCATAGTGCTCCTTGCCGTCGCCTTTCGTAAATTTCGTTCGCCGCACTTTTGGGCGACGCTCTCGGGTATATACGGCTTCCTCTACGGCTTCCTTTTCATACCGACCGCGATCCTTGCCTATGGGGTCGATACCCCCGAGAAGTTGCTTCTTTATATGGCAAACGATCTGCCTTTCAATCTCATGCATGCGGGCGGCAACTTCATCATAGCACTTGTCATCTTCTGCCCTCTTCGTCATGCGATAGAACGGGCGCTGAAAAAGATTAGCAAATAAGCGCTTCCCTATTGACAATCATTTGAATGTATGCTATAATAAAAGCACAATATAGGATATATTTATATGATCAAAAAGGAGTGCTTAATTATGAAGCTATTGCTTGAACCGGGTCTCATTCCGGGAACTATTCTGAAGAAAGCGGAAAAGGGCAACAAGACGGGAATGGCGTTCCTCGACAATATTTTTTACGTGAGCAACGGGGTAATGCTGACGCAGATCCGCGAGATCTCGGGGGTCGACGGTTCCACCCTCCAAAATTGGGTCAAACGGGGCTGGGTCGGCAACACGGTCAACAAAAAGTATTCGAAGGATCAGCTTTCGCGCATCCTCATCATCAATATGCTGCGCGACTGTATGCTGCTCGAGCGTGTGGACGCACTGCTTCACTATATCAACGGCACGATCGACGACAAATCGGACGATATCATTCCCGAATCGCAGCTCTTTGATTATATCTGCTCGGTGTACGATATCTTCTCCGAAAAGGGATATGAATCGACCGAACAGTTGCAGGCGGTGATCGCCGAGGTGACGGCAGACTATAAGGAGCCGATGGAAGGCGCAAGAGAGCGCCTCGACCGAGCGCTCGAGATCATTCTCATCGCTTATTTTGCTTCTGTAGTGGGCAGCTACGCCAATCAGCTCTTCGTTCAGCTGTAATATGCTCAAAACCGACGGTTTTACCGTCGGTTTTTTGTGGATTTTCATGAAAATGAGTGGGAGTCATGAATTATTCATTTTTTGGCGCTATAATAAAAGATAAAATGCCGTCATTGAATGAAGAAAGGTGATCCGAAATGAATACAACAGACACCGCGAGCACCAAAAAGAAGATGAAAAAATGGCAAAAGGTGCTGCTGATCGTGCTTCTCAGCATTTTGGGCTTGATGCTGGTCTCGGCGATCGCACTCTATGCGCTTTTTTCGCATTATTACAACAAGCTCGACTATGTTCCACTCGACGATCACAACGAGACGATCGTATACGATATTCTCGATGAGACCGATCCGCCCGAGGAAACTGATCCCCCGATCGTGATCAGTCAGACGGTGACCGATGACCAAGGCAATGAGCTGCCGCCGATTACGGTTACCGTAACTGCCGCTCCGCCCGTTACAGAGGATCCCAAGGTCGAGCAGGACACCAACAAAGAGATCGATAATAACGTTACTTCAAGTAGTTCGCTGATCAAAGTCGATAAGAACGTGCGCAATATTCTGCTCGTCGGAACCGACGGTCGGACCCCTCAGGACCGCGGACGCTCTGACTCGATGATCCTGCTCACCATCAATGAGAATACGGGCAAGATCACGATGACCTCCTTCATGCGCGATATTTACCTGTATATTCCCACGGTCGGCTCTTATAACCGTATCAATGCCGCCTATGCGCATGGCGGTGTGCCGTTGTTGCTCGATACCATCAAGCGAAACTTCAAGCTCGAGATCGACGAATATGTGCGCATCAATTTTAGTTCCTTTGAGTATATCGTCGATACACTGGGCGGCGTAGACATCACGCTTACACAAGAGGAGATCAACTATTTGGGGCTGGAGGGCAAAGCAGAGCCGGGTGTTGTACATCTGAACGGCGCACAGGCACTCTCCTATTGCCGTTGCCGTCACGTGAAGAAGGGCAATCTCTCGGGCGACTTTGCCCGTACTGCCCGCCAGCGTGAGTTCCTCACCATCATGACCGGTAAGCTGCGCAATATGAGCGTGAAGGAAATGACCGAGCTGCTCGACGTTTTCCTCCCCTACGTCACCACCAATCTGACGCAAGGCGATATCCTCGGTCTGCTCGCGAATGCCCCCAAGTATCTGAGCTACACGATCGAAAGTCAGCGTATCCCCGTTGACGGTTCATGGAAAAACGCCAAAATACGCGGCATGAGCGTTCTATCGATCAACTTTGATAAGAACATCAAGGCACTCGAAAAGATCATGAGCGGAAGCTGACGACCATACAAAATCCCCGAACGAATTCGTTCGGGGATTTTTTCGTACGTTCGTATAAAGGTAAATCAGCGGGGAGGCATCGGAGGTCTTGCGCCTCGACGATCTCCGCGGTCGTGATCATGAGGTACATCCCCGTCGGGACGGCGATCATGCGGAGGGTGGGGTGCGTCGGCAGAGAAGCGGTCGCGTGCGTTGACAAAGTTGTCCTCGCGCACAACGTCCTCTTCGGAGGATATGTAGCGTCTAGCCTGCGTGGAGAAGAGCTCGTAATACTTACCGTGTGCCGCCATGAGCGTCTTGTGATCGCCCATTTCGATGATCTTGCCGTATTCGAGCACGATGATCTTGTTGGCTGTGGTGGCGCTCGACAGACGGTGAGAGACGAAGACGGTGGTCTTGTCTTCGGAGAGCTTGTCGAACTGGTTGAAGATCTCCTGCTCAGCCATCGGGTCGAGCGATGCGGTGGGCTCGTCGAGGATGAGAATATCGCTGTCGCTGTAGAATGCGCGGGCGATCGAGAGCTTTTGCCACTGACCGATCGAAAGCTCGATGCCATTCTTCTCGAAATAACGCATCAGCGGCGTTTGATACTGCTGCGGAAGCTTTTGAATGAAGGCATCGGCAGAGGACTGCTCGGCGGCAGAGACGATCTCGTCTTCTACGACCGTTTTTTCGATGTCGCCGAAGGAAATGTTCTCGCTGACGTTGAAGGCATACTTGCCGAAATCCTGGAAGATGATGCCGAAGACTTTATAAAGCTCGTCGGGATCGTATTCACGGATATCCTTACCGTCGAAGAGGATCTCGCCCTCGGTGGGGTCATAGAGACGGGTGAGCAGCTTGATCAGCGTCGTTTTACCCGCACCGTTCAGACCGACCAGCACGGCAGTGTCGCCCGGTTCGAGCTTCAGATTGATGTCATCGAGCACCTTGCGGGTCGTGCCGGGATAGATGAAGGAAACGTGTCTGAATTCGATGGTATGACCGCAGTGACGCTTGACTTCGGGGCATTTGGCGGGGAGCAGAGGGGTAATGTGCTTTTCCTCGTTCATGAAGAGGATCATGTTGTCGATAAAGAGCGTGCCCTCGTAGATGGTCGCCACCGTTGAAATGAGCGTGCTGACGCCGCCTGAGATCGAGTTGAGCGCACCCGTGTAGAGCGAGTAGTTACCGATCTCGGTGATGCCGCCGATGCGGACCTGATTGGCGATGAAGAGGAAGAGCAGGCAGTTGACCGTCGAGGTGACGAAGGACAATCCGATGTTCCAGCCGCCCTCGCGGTAGATAAGCTTCTTAATACCGCCGAAATACTTCTTGAATACCTCTTTGTAGCGACCGATAAAGGTGTCGGAGAGCCCGAAAAGACGGACTTCCTTGACCAGATCCTTGTTGACGAGCAGATCGGAGTAATAGCTCATCTGTCTGCGCTCCTTCGAGCGGCGGCGCATATATTGGAAGTTTTGCTTGCGGAAATAGAAGCTGATGATCGCAGAAGGCGCAGCGAGCGCTGCGACGACGATCGGTGCCCACCAAGCGATCGCACAGAGTACGGCAATGTAGCTGACGATGCAGATGACCGTACTGATGATGCGGAAGGTGGCGTTGAGCACGTTGACAGGGCGTACACCCGCTTCACGGTTGGCATTCTCGAGGCGCTCATAGAAGTCGGGCATATCGAAGGACGCAAGGTCGATCTCTCTTGCCTTGGTCATGATCTTGACCTTGATGTGGTTGGTGACCATCTCGCTCGAAATGCGGGTGACGATGGTGTTGATCTGATTGACCAGGTTGTTGAAGAAGAAATAGCCGAATTGCAGGACGAGCGGGAAGAGGATGTCCGAAAAGGGGGCTGGATCGCCAGTGGTAGCGAAGGTTACAAGCGACGCTGCAAGCTGTGTCAGCAGGTTAGCAGAAATGAGCGAGCCGATGACCGGCATGATGCCGTTGAAGAGCGCCATGAACATCATCGAGAAGAGCAGGGAAGGGCGTGCCTCCCAGACAAGCGTTACGATATAGAAGAGACGATGGAAAAAGTCACCGATCAGCTTCTTGAGGAAGCCCGGCACTTCGCTGATCGATTTCGGCTTTGGGGGCTTTAATTTGTCGTTCATTTCATGGTTGGGAGGAGGTCCGAATCCGGGACCCATAGAATCAACTCGCTTTCGATAATTAGTTAGATTACTAATGATTATACAGGTTAATTGTGAACAATGTGTGACAAAATACCGAAAAACTTCAAAAAAATATTGAAAACCACAATAGGCACGGCAAGAAATTGCCGTGCCTATAAAAGTTCTTGGAAGGGAGTTTGAGGGAAACCTTCTCTCAAGAAGGTTTCCCTCAAGAATAGCTTTATCGATTTGCGAGAATCTCGTCGATTGCGGCGAGTTCTTCTGCGGTGAAGGTAGCGTTCTCGAGCGCCTTGACGTTTTCCTTGACCTGCTCAGCCTTACTTGCGCCGATGAGGGCGGAGGTGACGCCGTCGGTGCGGAGGGTCCATGCCAGAGCCATCTGAGCAAGCGTCTGACCGCGGCTTTCAGCGATTTCGTTGAGTGCGCGAACGGTCTTCAGCAGGTTTTCGTTGATGTCGGAAGCACGCATGAAGCGGGGATCGTGGATCGCACGCGAGTCAGCGGGGATACCGTTGAGATAGCGTCCGGTCAGCTTACCGCCTGCGAGCGGGCCGAATGCGATGCAGCCAACGCCGTTGTTCTTCAGAACGTCGGTCAGACCGTGCTCGATCGAGCGGTTGAACATCGAGTAGTTGGGCTGATGGATGAGCATATGCGTGCCCATCTTCTCCAGCGTCTTGATGGCAACTTCAGCTTCCTGTGCATTGTAGTTGGAGATACCGACGTAGAGTGCCTTACCGCTCTTCACGATGTCGTGGAGTGCCTGCATGGTCTCTTCGATGGGAGTGCCGGAATCGGGACGGTGGTGATAGAAGATGTCAACGTAGTCGACGTGCATTCTCTTGAGCGACTGATCAAGGCTGGCGATCAGGTACTTGCGCGAGCCGTCGTTGCCGTACGGGCCGGGCCACATATCGTAGCCTGCTTTGGTCGAGATGATCAGCTCATCGCGGTGGGTGTGCCAGTCGCGGTCCATGTGGATGCCGAAGTTGCGCTCAGCCTCACCGTAGGGAGGGCCGTAGTTGTTGGCAAGGTCAAAGTGGGTGATACCGTTGTCGAAAGCGGCACGCAGGATGTCCTTCTGTACACCGAAGGGGGTGATGTCGCCGAAATTGTGCCACAGACCGAGCGAGATGGCAGGCAGCTTGATGCCGCTTCTGCCGCAACGACGGTAAGGGATCTTGTTGTAGCGATCATTTGCGGGTTGATAGCTCATATTCATTCTCCTTTGATTTAAATATATTTCATCCGACCGTGCCGAAAGCAGTGCTGTCGGCACGGTCGGATTATATCGAGGTTACTTCACTTCATCAACGGGCAGGGTTTCTGCGCGCTGTGTGATGCTTTTCTTGAAGTTCAGGATGTAGTGCGTGTACTCGGTGTTCATGAACTTCGAGGTGATCAGAAAATCGGCAGTCGAGCGGTTGTTGGCGATCGGGATGTCGTAGACCTGTGCGATGCGAAGGAGTGCCTTCACGTCGGGGTCATGCGGCTGAGCGGAGAGAGGGTCGGAGAAGAAGATGACCATGTCGATCCTGCCTTCTACGATGCGAGCGCCGATCTGTTGGTCACCGCCGAGCGGTCCGCTGTTGAAGCCGCGCACGGGAAGTCCAGTCTTTTCGGAGATGATTTTGGCAGTCGTACCCGTGCCTACCAAAAAATGGCGCTCGAGCACAGCCTTGTTTTCGCGGCACCAATCGACCAGCTCTGCCTTCATGTTGTCATGAGCGATCAGAGCAATGTTCTTCTGTTTTTCGATGATCAGAGGGATGTAGTTATCGTTTTTTTCGTGCATTTTTGTCCTCTTCCGATTTCATATAATTTTCTTTGATTCTTCCTTCCTATTGTAGCATATAATACACAATTTTGCAAGCATATTTTCGAATATTGTAGCAAATTTTTCTATTGACATTTTGGGCGCACGAGATTATAATGAAAATACAAAATTATTTACTTGAAGAGTAAGGAGTATCCGCGTTAAGTGTCTGTCGGACGGGGAGTTGTCGATGGAACGAAAAGCTTTGGCTTGCGGTGGTATCCCTGCATCCCGCTTCATCGGCAATCACTGTAAAAGGATCTCCTTTTTCGTTGCCTGTGGCGAGAAGTCTCCTGCCATCGGCGGGAAAGAGGAGGTGTTTTTTATGAAACTCAACAAACGCCTGATCGTACTCGTCTTTTGCGCTTTGCTTGCGGCAATGACCGTGATTTTCAAGGAATTATCGATCAATATTTCCGATTGGCTGCGTTTTTCTCTCGAAAATACGCCCATTCTGCTGGCGGGTATCCTGTTCGGACCCGTGGCGGGCATGATGACCGGTGCGGTCGGTGATATCGTCGGCTGTATTTACTGCGGCTTCGGCATCAATCCGATGATCACGGTAGGTGCAGCGCTGATCGGTGGCGTCAGCGGTTCGGTTTTCCTCCTTGCAAAGAAACTGCCCGCCCTTCCGAGACTGGGCTTGTCGATCTACAGCGGTCATATCATAGGCAGTATGATCGTCAAGTCGATCGCCATGCATATCTGGTTTGGCAGACAGTGGGCAGAGCTCGCTTTTCGCATCCCGACCTATATCATCATCGGTGCTGCCGAGATCGTGCTGATCCGACTGCTTATGAAAAACAAGGCGTTTATTGGACAGCTCAACCGCATTACGGGTAAAAACAGAAAAAAAGAGGCAAAGCAATGACCTACGAAGAAGCACTGAACTATATCCATTCGATCTCCTGGAAAGGAAGCGTGCTCGGGCTTGATCGGATCACCGCTCTCATGCACGAGCTGGGCGACGTACAGGACAGACTGAAGATCATCCACGTCGCAGGCACGAACGGTAAGGGCTCGACCTGCGCGATGCTCGAATCGATCTTGCGCAGTGCGGGCTACCGCACGGGGCTCTACGTCTCCCCCTTCATCGAGCGCTTCAATGAGCGGATGTGCGTGAACGGTCGACCGATCGAAGATGAGATGCTTGCCGAGATCACCGAAAAGGTGAAGGGCTTTGCCGAAAAAATGGAAGATCCCCCCACCGAATTTGAGCTCAACACCGCAATTGCATTTGAGTATTTCTACCGTTCGAAGTGCGACGTCGTCGTGCTCGAGGTGGGCATGGGCGGCAGAATGGACAGCACCAATCTTATAAAGCGCCCCGAACTGACGGTCATCACAGGGGTAGCGCTCGATCATATGGGCGTGCTTGGGGATACGGTCGAGCAGATCGCCGCCGAAAAGGCGGGCATCATCAAGGAAGGCGTTCCCGTCGTCTGGGGGGGCACGCACGAGGGTGCGGTGCAGGTGATCGCTGAGAAGGCGGTATCCATGCACGCCGATCTGCGCACGCCCGATTATACGAAGCTGACGACGAGATCGACCTCGCTGACCGAAGGCATCACCTTCGATTATAGCGCTCGGCAGAGCCTGAACATCAGTCTGCGCGGCAGTTATCAGCCCCATAACGCCGCGATCGTGCTCGAGACGGTCGATCTTCTCCGCAGTCGCGGCTGGTGCATCCCCGAGGAAGCAGTGAGGACAGGGCTTGCGACAACCGAGTGGCACGCTCGTTTTGAAGTGCTCTCCACCGACCCGCTTGCCGTTTACGACGGCGGGCACAACATGGAGGGCGTGACCGCCGCCGCAGAGAGCATCAGGCTCTATTTCGGGGACGAGAAGGTCATCCTCCTTACGGGCGTCATGGCGGACAAGGACTATCTCGGTATGGCGTGCACCCTCGCACCGCTCGTCTCATCGGTCGTCACGGTCACCCCCGACAATCCCCGCTCGCTCGATGCGGCAGACTATGCGGCTGTCTTTACCTCGCTCGGTCTGCCCGCAGAGCCTGCTGACAGCATTCTCGAAGGGGTATCCAAGGCAGTTGCCCTTGCCAAAGATAGCGGCAGACCGCTCATAATCCTCGGCTCGCTCTATATGTACGGCGACGTGAAAGCGGCGATATCGGCAGAGACGAAATAAACTTAAATCCCGCCCAAAGGCGGGATCGATTTTGTATATACACGCACATGCGTAAACGCATATGCGAAATAAGGGTTACAATAGACATAGAGGTGATGTCAATGAGCGTCAAAGACGTTGTAGCAAACAGATTTATGCAGCTGTGCGAGGAAAGGGACATCAAGCTCAACGAGCTTGCCAACCTGTCGGGTGTTACCCCCTCGACTGCATACAGCATGATGGACGAGCGCCGCAGAGACGTATCGATCATCACGATCAAAAAGTTTTGCGACGGGCTCGATATTACGGTGGGCGAGTTCTTTTCGACGCCCGAATTTGATAGCTTAGAACAAGAAATCGTATAAATTCAGGAGGCAGCCATGTATCATTTCCCGATCGGCGTACTGCTCGATTCTTTCCTGCTTGACACGCCGAGTGCCATCAAAAAAGCCGCAGAGATCGGCGCCAAAGGCGTACAAATGTACTCGACCACAGGTGAACACTCGCCCGAAAATATGCCCCCGTCCCAAATTGCCGAGCTTCGATCGATGATGGAGGGCAGCGGACTGGTCTTTTCGGCGCTCTGCGGCGACCTCGGACAGGGTTTCGCCAACCGAGCGCTCAACCCGATGCTCATCGAACAGTCGAAGCGCATCTTAGAGCTCGCCAAGGAGCTTGGCACCGACGTGGTGACCACGCATATCGGCGTCGTGCCCGATGACCCGAACCATGACCGCTACAAGATCATGCAGGAGGCGTGCCACACGCTTGCCGAATACGCCGATTCGCTTGACGCGCACTTTGCCATCGAGACGGGCCCCGAACGGGCGGTTACGCTGAAGTGTTTCCTCGACGGTCTGGGCTCAAAGGGCGTGGCGGTCA
Organism: uncultured Lachnospiraceae bacterium; assembly: GCA_964426285.1. GTDB lineage: Bacteria > Bacillota > Clostridia > Oscillospirales > CAG-272 > CAKSQF01. Next base: position 10,211 of record CAYRQA010000013.1, read on the forward strand.
ACCTCGACCCTGCCAACCTCGTCATGGTCACGGGCGACGACCCGGTGCAGGCAGTCTATACACTGCGCGACTACATCGTCCATACGCACGCCAAGGACGGCATCCGTCTCTTTGAAAAAGACCCCGAGATGATCTACGGCGTCAAAATGGACGCCCTCAGCCACCTCGGCTCGGCTTATCAGGAACTTCCGCTCGGAGAGGGTGGTGTCGATTTTCCCGCCTACCTTGTGGCGCTCGACGAGATAGGCTACCGCGGATTTCTGACGATCGAACGCGAATGCGGCGACGATCCCGCAAAGGATATCGGTATGGCGGCAGACTTCCTGCGGAGCATTATTGAACGCTGAAATTCTGTCTCAAAGGAGAAATTTATGGATAAGGAACTGCACGAAGGTCATCGCGCACGGATGGCCGAAAAATACAGATCGGGCGGGACTGACGTTTGTGCAGATCACGAGCTCCTCGAAATGCTGTTCTATTACAGCATTCCACGGGTGAACACCAACGAAACGGCGATCCGTCTGCTGAGGCGCTTCGGCTCGATGAGCGCAGTGCTTTCTGCGCCGATCCGCGAGCTGACGGCGGTGGAAGGGGTCGGCGAAAAGAGCGCACGGCTCATCCGTCTGTGCGGTGACATTGCGAGGAGAGCCGATCGCGAAGGCGAGAAGAAGCGCCGCCGCTTTGCCGATCTCGATGAGGTCGGCGAATACCTCGTGACAGCGCTTGACGGACTTTCGCGCGAGCGGGTATTAGTGTGCTCCTGCTGGGCGATGGCAACGAGCTGCTTGCCTGAGAAAACCTGGGCGAAGGCGCGGTCAACACTGCCGATGTGAACATCCGGCAGATCATGGAGTACGCCATTCTCAGAAAGGCGGCGAAGATCGTGCTGGCGCATAACCATCCGAACGGCGATCTCACCCCCTCCGACAGTGACGTGACCACCACTCTGCAGCTGCATCGGGCTTGTTTGCCCCTCGACATCGAGCTGGTCGAGCATATTTTAGTGGCAGACGGGCAGTATCACTTCATCATCAAGCAGATGCGCGAGGTCAGACTGCCCGAGTAAAGGCGCAGCGCAAAGAAGCGAAAAAGAGCAGACCGCAAGGTCTGCTCTTGGTTTATTTTTGGGGGCTTCACGCTTGATACTCAAATGTTGTCGGCGCTACCGTCGCCTTGCGGTTTTGGCATTTGTCACCGTACACATCTCGGTTTCGGTTACCGTTTACGTCGATCGAGACATTATCCCACTCCTCGGCAGTGCCGCGATAGAATATCTGAAGCGCGTTGTCGTTCTTGAAGGCGTAGGGTTCGATCGAGCCGAGTGAGTGCGGCAGAACGAGCGTTTCGAGCTCGGGACAGTCGCGCATGGCTTGGTATTCGATGACCTCGATCCCCTCGGACAGCACCACCTTGCTCAGTTCACTGCCCATGAGTGCTTCTTTGCCGATGACAGTGACCTGCTTTCCTCTGATCTCGGCGGGCACGGTCAGCTCGTCGCCGTAGATGGGGTTGTAGCCGATTACGGTGAGTGTGCCGTCGTCGTTTTCGGCGATCATCAGACCGTTCGGCTGTAGGAGGGTGTGCCAGAAAAGGGTGACGCCGCTCATCAGGGCAACGAGCAGAAGCGTCGCGGCATGACCGCCGAACTGCAAGCGAGAGAGCCGCTTTTTAGCTCGTGCGGCTTGATCCACAGCCTTTTTTTCGAGCTTTTCGACGATTTGTCGATTGTAGTCGGCAAGCAGTGCGGCATATTCGTCTGACGCAAAGCAGAGCGCCTTGCGGTAGAAGAATTCACCGTCAATGGGGGCGTTCAGCGTGGGCAGATCCTCTTCGTATTCGAGCTTCATCTTGTCGAGCAGGAGATCGATCATGCGCATGGCGATCTCGTCGTCGGTGTGATAGAAGCCTTCGTCCTTGAGACAATATTTGTAGCTTGCGCAGCGCTTTTCGATCAGCTCGACGGTGGCTTTCAGCTCACGCTCGAGCAGAACGAGCTGCGAAGCATTGTTCGTGAGCAGGGCATTCTCGATCTTCACGCATTTGTGGCTGATGTCATTTTCGAGCGCATCTAGCTGGACGCTGAATTCGGGATCGATTCTCGTCAGCAGGTCGGCAGTCTCTTCCGTGACCTTCGAGAGCGACTCGAATTCGCACTTCCCGATGAGCCCGCGCAGGATCTTGGCATAGTAATCGAGCGATTTGACCTTCAGTGAGCTACCTTCGTTGGTCGGAGGGGGCGGTGCAACCTCCTTCGGAGCGGGAATAAGGATCAGTACAAGCTCAATGAGGATCGGGAGGGTATAAATGACCGTCACGGTGGGAATACTGATGTCGGTGAGATTGTGCCAAACTGCAAAGCCGACCGCGAGCGCGTACTGGACGAGCAGTGCATAGAACGACAGATCGCTCCGTGCAAGGGGGATCAGCTTGCACATCCCCCGCTCCTTTTTGTCGCCGTCGATGTAGATCATCAGCATCAAAAAGAGGAAGGCAAAGAGGGAAAAGACGAGCGTGACCGAGAAAAACGCAACGTCGCCGCGGCGCATAAAGAAGAGGAAGAACGCCAGCAGCGCAGTGAGCGCAAATTCTTCAAGCAAATGGATCAGATTGGGATTTTTTTTCATAAAATCAGACCTCAATGACTAAAAACTATCATATTGTAACACATTTTCGGCGAAAAATCTACAGAGAAATGTAAACATGGAAAAAACAGCAGAAAATTTTTAACTGCTATTGACAAAGGCGCAAAATAGTGCTATAATACAGCAAACAAATGCAGTGATGGGAAGAGTAGTCCGAATGCAAGATCACAGCGAGCCGCAGACGGTGAAAGTGCGGTATGGCGCATCGGTCGAAGAACATCCCGGAGCAGCCGACCCAAAGGCGCGTGACGCTGAGTAGGCTCGGACGCGTCGGCGCGTTACAGCCGGAGGGCATAATGGGGTGCCCGTAAGCGAGCCATAGCTATGGCTAATCTGGGTGGTACCACGGAAGCTGTCTTTCGTCCCGTAGAGGAGAAGGACAGCATTTTTTATCCTCTTGAAATACCAAATATTACCAAAGAGAGAAATGGACATCCATGAAACGAAGCAAATACTGCGGTGAGTTCAGAGAGACATCCGTAGGCAGTGCGGTCACTGCATGCGGATGGGTCGTCACCAAGCGAGATATGGGGGGCGTCATCTTTGTCGATCTGCGGGACTGAGAAGGGGTCCTGCAGGTAGTCTTTGACAGCGAGGGCTCACGAGGGAGGACTTTTCGGTCGCGGAAGGACTGAAAAACCAGTCGGTCATCTCGGTCACGGGGGCGATCCGCATCCGTGACGAGGAGACCTACAACCCCAAGTTGCAAACGGGGACGGTCGAGCTGGCGGCATCGTCGCTCGAACTGCTCTCGCAGGCAGATCCGCTCCCCTTCCAGCCCGATGAATCGAACGTGCGCGAGGAACTGCGCATGGAATACCGTTATATCGATCTGCGCAGACCGCAAATGCTCGACAATCTGCGTTTTCGCCACAAATTGCAGCTTGCCGCACGCGAATTTCTCGACGGCGCGGGCTTCATCGAGGTCGAGACGCCGATGCTCTGCAAGTCAACCCCCGAGGGGGCGCGTGAATACCTCGTGCCCAGCCGCGTGAACCCGGGTAAATTCTACGCACTGCCCCAGTCGCCGCAGATCTACAAGCAGCTGCTCATGGTGGGAGGCATTGACAAATATTACCAGATCGCCCGTTGCTTCCGAGACGAGGATCTGCGTGCCGACCGTCAGCCCGAGTTCACTCAGGTCGACCTCGAAATGTCCTTCGCCGAGCAGGAGGACATCCTGCAAACGGTCGAAGCACTGCTCAAAGCAATCTACCGTGAAATAAAGGGCGTGACCCTCACAGAACCCTTTCAGCGCATCACATGGCATCGGGCGATGGATGTCTACGGCTCGGATAAGCCCGACCTTCGCTTCGACCTGCCGATCGTCGAGCTGACCGATATCGCTCGGACCTGCTCATTCGGGGTCTTCCGCAAGGTCTGCGACGAGGGTGGCGTCGTCCGCGCCATCAACGTCAAGGGGGGCGCGGTTTTTACCCGAACCGAGATCGAGGCGCTCACCGAAAAGGCACTCTCCTACGGCGCCAAGGGCATGGCGTGGATCATGGTTCGACCCGACGGCTCGATCAACTCGATCCTCGAAAAATATTTTAAACCCGATGAATTCAAGGCGATCCTCGATAAAATGCAGGCAAAAGCGGGCGATTTTATCCTTTTCTGCGCCGATAAGCAGACCATCGTGCGCAAAACGCTCGGTGGTCTGCGGCTCGATGTAGCCGATCACTTCGGTCTGCGCGATCCCGAACAATACAAATTCCTCGTCGTCACCGATTTCCCGCAGTTTGAGTGGTCAGAGGAGGAAAATCGCTTCCTTGCGACTCACCATCCCTTCACCATGCCTTACGAAGAGGATTTGCAATACCTTTTCACCGATCCGAGCAGAGTAAGGGCACAGGCATACGATTTTGTGCTCAACGGCGTAGAGCTGGGCAGCGGTTCAGTGCGTATCCACAAGCGTGACGTGCAGAAGCTGATGTTCGAGGCGCTCGGCTTTGACGACGAGCAGATCGAGACGAGATTCGGATTTATGGTCAACGCCTTCCGCTACGGCACGCCGCCTCACGCAGGTTTCGCCTTCGGGCTTGACCGATTGGTCATGCTCCTGCTCGGCGCATCCTCGATCCGCGAGGTCATCGCCTTCCCCAAGCACAAGGATGCCGTCTGCCCGATGACCGACGCACCCGCAGTCGTCGATGAGAAACAGCTCGACCTGCTGAAGCTTTCACTTGCCGAGGGGAGTGCACGGGGCACATCTGCTTCAGGCGGACCAATCAAAAAGAAGCGATCGGCTGCCTTTGACATCGACCGCATCGCAGACCTTGCCAAGCTGTCGCTTTCCGATGCAGAAAAAGCGGACGTTTCGGCTGATCTTGCCGCGATCGTGGCATTTGCCGACGAGCTCTCCGATTCGCCCATCGAGGGCATCGAGCCCGCACGCTTCGGCGGCGATCAGGTCAACCGTCTGCGCGAGGACGAAGTGGGCGGCAGCTATGACCGCAGTGCACTGCTTGCCTCCGCACCCGCCAAAACCGACGAATACGTTCGGGTTCCCCGAGTGATCGAAGGCTGAGGACGCATGGAAGGAGAAGTATCATGAAACTCACTGAATTTACACTTTTACAGCTCGCCTCCATGCTGAGGGAGAAGGAGATCACGTCGGTCGAGCTGACCGAAGCCTATCTGAAAAGATCGAATCGACCGAGCCGACCGTCGGTGCGTTTATCTCGGTAAACGGTGAGCAGGCATTGGCACAGGCGGCATCCTGCGACGATCTGCTCGCCAGAGGCGATGCGCCCGCATCCCGGCTTTACGGCATCCCGATGGCGCTCAAGGATAACCTCTGTACGACAGGTATCCGAACCACCTGCGCATCGAAGATGCTCGAGCATTACACCCCCGTTTACAATTCGACTGCGGCTGAAAAGCTCTTTTCGGCAGGGGCAGTCATGCTCGGCAAGCTGAACATGGATGAATTCGCGATGGGATCGTCTACCGAGAACTCGGCGTTTCATCTCACCCGCAATCCCCGCAGGCTCGACTGCGTGCCGGGGGGCTCATCGGGCGGTTCGGCGGCAGCCGTAGCGGCTGGGGAAGCCCCCTATACGCTTGGCTCTGACACGGGCGGCTCGATCCGCCAGCCCGCCGCCTTCTGCGGCGTGGTCGGCATGAAGCCGACCTACGGCTCGGTCTCCCGCTACGGTCTGGTTGCCTTTGCCTCCTCACTCGATCAGATCGGATCGCTCACCCGCATGGTGAAGGAGAACGCACTCGTGCTCGATGCCATTTGCGGCTACGACCCGATGGATGCCACCTCGGTCGACCGAACCTATGCGAGTGCGCTTTCGACCATCGAGAGAGGGGTGGATGGGCTGAAGATCGCCATTCCCCGTGAGTTTTTCGGGGAGGGCATCTCGTTGCCCGTCAAGGAAAAGCTGCTGGATGCGATGAAAACCTACGAAAAGCTCGGTGCAAAGGTCGAATGGGTATCGATGCCCTCGCTGAAATACGCACTTTCCGCCTACTACGTCATCTCGAGCGCCGAAGCCTCCTCCAACCTTGCCCGTTTTGACGGCATCCGCTACGGCTACCGTGCCGAAGGCTACACCGATCTCGACGATCTCTACAAAAAATCCCGCTCCGAAGCCTTCGGCGCCGAGGTCAAGCGCCGCATCCTGCTCGGCACCTTTGCACTTTCGGCAGGCTATTACGATGCCTACTACAAAAAGGCACAGCAGGTGCGTGCCCTCATCCGCAAGGAATACGCCGATATCTTCGCAAAATTCGACCTCATCCTCTCGTCCGTCGCACCGACGGTCGCCTACAAGCTCGGCGAAAAGTCAAGCGATCCGCTCGAAATGTACATGGGCGATATGTACACCGTGCCCGTAAACATCACAGGCAATCCTGCGCTCTCCCTGCCTGCGGGCTTCTGCGACGACGGTCTGCCCGTCGGTATGCAGCTCATCGGACCGTCTTTCAGCGAAGCATTGCTCTATCAAGCGGCATTCGCCTACGAATCGATCGGCAAAGCGTTTAAGGAGGTGCGCGCATGACACACTACAAAGGCTATGAAATGGTCATCGGGCTCGAGGTTCACTGCGAGCTGAAGACCAAAACCAAGATCTTCTGCGCCTGTCCCGCCGCATTCGGCGCTAAGCCCAACACTCAGTGCTGTCCCATCTGCATGGGTATGCCGGGCACGCTCCCCGTGCTCAACAAGCAGGTCGTCGATTATGCCATCAAGGCGGGGCTTGCCACGGGCTGCACCATCGCACGCTACTCCAAGCAGGTCAGAAAGAACTATTTCTACCCCGATCTGCCAAAGGCATATCAGATCTCGCAATACGACCTCCCCCTCTGCGAAAAAGGAGCGCTCGAGATCGAGACCGAGGAGGGCAGCAAACAAGTCGGCATCACCCGCATCCACATTGAGGAGGATGCAGGCAAGCTGGTGCACGATGACAAGCTGGGCACACTCATCGACTGCAACCGTTGCGGCGTGCCGCTGATCGAGATCGTCTCCGAGCCCGACATCCGTTCAGCTGAGGAAGCGGTCGCTTACTTCAGAAAGCTCCGTGCGATCATTCTTGCCACAGGCATCTCCGATTGCAAGATGAACGAGGGTTCGCTTCGCTGTGACGTCAACCTGTCGGTTCGCAAGGTCGGCGCGACCGAGTTCGGCACGCGCACCGAGATGAAGAACCTCAATTCCTTTGCCTTCATCCAGAAGGCGATCGAGTACGAGTACAAGCGGCAGGTGGATGAGATCGAAGCAGGGGGACTATCACGCAGGAGACCCGTCGCTATGATCAGGCATCGGGCAAGACCTTCGCGATGCGCTCGAAGGAAAATGCCAACGATTACCGCTATTTTCCCGATCCCGACCTGCTCACCATCGTCACAAGCGAGGAAAAACTGCAATCACTTGCTACCGAACTGCCCGAACTCCCCGACGCACGCAAGGCGCGTTATATGGAGAAGCTGGGACTTTCCCGCTATATGGCAGAGCGTCTGATCACCGACGAGGGCAAGAGCGCACGCTTTGAGGAAGCGCTTGCCGATTGCCGCTACCCGATTCTGCTCGCCAATCTGCTCTCCGACCTGCCCGAAGAAGAGATGAGCGGACTGCCCGCTGCAGCGCTGTCGAAGCTCGCCGACCTCACGGGCGATGAGCTGATCAGTGCTTCGACCGCCAAAAAGCTCCTGCGCGACCCTGCACTGGCTTCGACCGATCCCGAAGTGCTCGTGAGAGCGCGTGATCTGATGCAGATCAGCGATGAGAAGCTACTGCGCCCGCTTGTCGAGCAAGCGATCGCATCCTCTGCCAAGTCGATCGCCGACTACAAGGCAGGCAAAACCTCTGCGGCTATGGCGATCGTAGGCAAGGTGATGTCTCTCTCGCACGGTAAAGGCAACCCCCGCAAGATCAGCGAGTTTGTCATGGCAGAATTGGAAAAATGAATCAATCTATCTATTTGGGGCTCTGCCCCAACCCCCGCAAGGGCGCTGCCCTTTGACCCCGCTTAGGAACCTTTTTGAAAAAAGGTTCCTAAGAACCTCCAAAAACTATTATAGGCGGCAAATTCTTGCCGCCTTCCTTTTTGTTTGCCTTTTCAAATCTTCTCTCCGCAACTCCTTTTCACCCATTTCCTCTCGACCGCTTATACTGATAGAAATGAAGTCAAGCGGAAAGGATGAGGCAAATGATCGATCTGTCCGAGCTGAAGGTCGGGGAAGTCGGGCGCGTGATTGCGGTGGGAGGGGAAGCCTCCTTCCGACGGCGGCTGAGTGAGCTGGGGCTCACCGTTTCGGGAGAGGTGACCTGTTATGCCACTGCATCGGGCGGACGGACGGCAGTCTATCTCACCGATTCGGGGCTGTTGGCACTGCGCAGACAGGATGCGAAGCTCATCCTGTGCGAGCGGGAGGCGTGAGCGGATGAAAAAGGAATCATATACCGTTCTCCTCACAGGCAATCCGAATGTCGGCAAAAGCACACTCTTCAATGCGCTGACCGGGCTAAAGCAACACACCGGCAACTGGTCGGGCAAAACGGTCGAGAACGCGGTCGGACACTTTCAGCTGAAGGGCAGTCGGGTGACGCTCTGCGATTTGCCCGGCACCTATTCATTTGCACCCGCTTCGGCAGAAGAGGCAGTGGCGGTCGACAGCATTTGCTACGACCAAGCAGATGCGATCATCGTGGTCGGGGATGCCACTTCACCCCTTCGATCGGTCGCATTTGCCATGCAGGTGGCACAGGCAAGGAAAAACGTACTCTTGTGTCTGAATCTTGCCGATGAAGCGGGCAAGCAGAAGGTCAGCATCGACAGTGCCGCACTGTCCAAGGCGCTCGGTCTGCCCGTTCTGCTCACTTCTGCACGAAGGGGGAAGGGGATCGACGCACTGCTCGATGCACTGGCAGAGGCTTGCGACGGGGAAGGCGAGCCCCTCCGACTATCTTACGATGATGCAGACCCCTACCTCGCACGGTGCGAGGCTTTGATCGCACCCTATTGCCATACGATCAGCCCGCGTCGGGCGGCGATCACCCTGCTCGAAAAGGACTGTGCCCGTGTGAGCGTCCTTGCAGAGCGCCTCTCTCTGCCGTCCGATCAGCTTCACGCACTCGAACGAGTAGTGCGCGAGTGGGTGGCATTCTGCGCTGAAAGAGGAAGGGTGAGATCGGTAACTGCCGAGCATGATCCCGATCAACCTGCCACCTACTTTGCAAGCCGTGTACAGGAAAAAGCGTATGCACTCGTGCAAGGCGCAGTCCAGAGAGGAGAAAAGGTGAGCGCACTCACGCGCAGGCTGGACCGCGTATTTCTCGGCAAACTGACGGGACTGCCCTGTCTTGCCTTACTGATCGCGGGACTGCTCTGGCTCTCGCTCACAGGCGCGAACTACCCATCCTCGCTCCTCTCCGACCTCTTTGCATGGATGGAGAATAGTCTGCGCCCGCTGACTGCATTTCTGCCGCCATGGGCAGACGGGCTTATTTGGGAGGGTGCTTGGCGAGTGCTCTCGTGGGTGGTGGCGGTGATGCTTCCGCCCATGGCGATCTTCTTCCCGCTCTTTACACTGCTGGAGGATTTCGGATTGCTCCCGCGAATGGCGTTTCTGACCGACGCACCCTTTGCATCGGTCGGCTGCTCGGGCAAGCAGACGCTCACCATGTGTATGTCGCTCGGATGCACCTGTACGGGCGTGATGGGCTGTCGCATCATCGACCAGCCACACCAGCGCAGGATCGCGATGCTCACTGCCTCGTTCATGCCCTGTAACGGACGGTTTCCGTTACTGCTCACACTGATCACGCTCTTCTGTGCCACAGGGAGCTGTGCAGACGGCATCCTTCGGCTGGGCATCCTGATCCTGCTTCTGATGTTTGCTTTTTCGGTGACGCTTTTGTCCTCCAAAATACTGCAAATGACCATTTTTCGCAAGCAAAAGAGCCGATTTGTCATTGAATTACCTCCCTATCGCCCGCCGCAGGTAGGGAAGGTGCTGCTTCGGTCGCTGGTCGACCGAACGGTCCGTGTGCTCGGCAGAGCCGCCGCGGCAGCCGCGCCCGCAGGTGCGTTCCTATGGCTCTTCTGCCATCTGTCGATCGGAAATATCAGCCTTCTGCAAGGGCTCACCGACCTGCTCGACCCGATCGGGCGATTTTTCGGCATGGACGGTGCGATCCTCACCGCTTTCCTCTTGGGCATCCCCGCAAACGAGATCGTTTTGCCCATTCTCCTGCTCTGCTACAGCGGGAGCGGAATCCTCATGCCGGTAGAGGGGCTTGCGGGCGTCTACGATGCGCTCATCGGGCAGGGCTGGACGGTGGTCACGGCAGTCTGCACAGGGATATTCTGCATCTGCCACTTCCCCTGTCTGACCGCACTGGGCACCATCCGAAAAGAGAGCGGCAGCAGACGGGTGGCGCTTGCGTCAGCGCTCCTGCCCACCGCAGTAGGTCTGCTCATCTGTCTGCTCGTCCGAACGCTGACAGATATTTTCTGATCCTTCCGAAAAGTTCGCTTCAAAGAACGGGAAAAGGCATAAATAGGGATTGACACCCGAACTTTTTTGTGTTAAAATGTCTTTGTAAATAAATTTTCGGAGGAATAAGAAAATATGAACAAGTTTTTGGATCTGGTTGTTGAGTTTTTGACGACTGCCGGTGTACGTTTGGTGATTGCGATTGCGCTCCTCTTTATCGGTTGGAAGCTGCTCGGCAAGCTGACCGGAATCATTTCGAATGCCAAGAAGCTGCAGAGCATCGACAAGACCGCGCGTGTCTTCATCTCCAACTTTGCCAATATCGGTCTGAAGATCATTCTGGTGATCATCTGTGTCTCGATCCTCGGCGTAGACATGACCTCTGTGGTCGCGATCCTGACCACCGCAGCTGCTGCAATCGGTCTCGCATTGCAGGGCGGTCTGTCAAACATCGCAGGCGGCATCATCATTCTCATCTTCAAGCCCTTCAAGATCGGTGATTACATCACCTGCGGCGCAGAAGGCGGCACTGTTATCGACATCAATATGTTCTACACGGTCGTCAGAACGCCCGATAACAAGATCATCAATATGCCCAACGCAACCGTTTCCAACTCGTCGACCACCAACTACTCGCAGGAGGAGCTCCGCCGTGTCGACATCGCGCTGACCGTTGACTTTGATGCCAACGTAGAGGGCGTTCAGGCACTGCTCAGAAAGATCGGCTCGTCCAACGAGCTGGTGCTGACAGATCCCGCACCCGATGCATTCATCGTGAACTACGGCGAAAAGGGCATCGACCTGCAGCTGAGAGTCTGGACTCGCGGCGCTGATTACTGGACGGTATTCTTCGCCCTCAACGAAGCCATCAAGGCAGGCTTTGAGCAGTACGACGTCAAGTTTGCACTTCCCAAGGTTCAGGTTTCGAAGGACTAAATAATAGGAAAAGCCACCCGCAAGGGTGGCTTTTTGCTTGGGGAAATAGGCGGGTCAGACGCA
>CAYRQA010000014.1:0-21664 GCA_964426285.1 uncultured Lachnospiraceae bacterium
CGAGGGCGTGGTTTTTGCCGTAGGATTTGTCGATTTGTTCGAAATGAAGTGTCATCATCATAAATTCCTTTCCAATGTTAATTTTCAATTAAATTTAATTATTTTACTTGCAAAAGCATCTCTTCGAGAAGGTGGTGAGGCAGAGCACGAGGGCAGTCCATAGCGCCATGACAAGCCCCAACAGCCAGAGTGAACCTTGCTCCCCTGCCGCGGTCGAGAGTAGGTACAGTCGATCGACCGAGAGCATCGCCGTGATGTCGATCGGCTCAAACAGGGTCAGTCCGAGACCGCCGAGCAGATAGGGGACGAGAAGAAGGAGAGTCACCCCTGCCGCCGACCACTCGGAGCGGAGCACGCCCGAGAGCGATGCGATGAGCAGTCCGAGCAGAGTGTAGGCGACCGTGCGGAGAGCGGTGACGAGGACGAGATAGCCGCCGATCGTGATGGCGCTTGCCGTGTCACTGTAGGAGGTGATAGCAAAGAGGGGGGCGTCGATACAACTCATGTCATAGCGTGCGAAGGTCAGACCGATATCGAGCAGTGAGAAGGCGAGCGAGCAGATGATCGACAAGCCGAGCACAAAGCCGAGCTTGGTGAAGAATACGGGTGCTCTTCCCCGTTTGGTGCTGTGGAGCAGGAGCTTGAAGCCTGTTTCGTATTCCTTTGCGTAGCTTCCGCAGAAGAGGAGCATGAAAAGTGCAAAGAGGATCGGCTCGAATTCGCTTGCCAGAAGGGTGCGCACGCCCGTGCCCAGGACGGGCTTGGTATTGATGCCTGTCTCGGCTTCCTTGTCGAGCAGGTAGCGCAGTTCCTCGCCGAAACCTGCCAGCGTCTTTTGGTAGGTCACCGCTTCACTCAGTTGGTTGCGGTATGCGTTGTATTGGTCGGCGGTGATCTCTCCGTTGATGCGCTTGACCGCCATCTCGTCGACATAGCTGTCCGAGCTGATCTCGGCATAGTAGGCGAGCTTCTCGTTCACCGCATCGTAGGATTCCTGCAGTGTCATCTGCTCGTACTGCTCCATGTAGAGCAGTTTAAGCTCGTCGCGGTAGGTCAGCTCCCCGCTGAAGGTGTTGAAGGAAATGACGACCTTGAGCAGGATGAGTGCGATGCAGAGGATGGTCAGCTTCGCGGGCAGCATCTTCTGCCGCTCGTAGGAAGCAAGGTGGAGCGAACGAAGTCGCAGACGAGGGAGCTTTTCCGCCCATTCACTCAGCTTGACAAGCAGACGGCTCTGCTTGGACTGTGACACACCGACCCCGAGTTCGCTCCAGATCTGCCATCCGATCAGTGCAAAAAGCAGTAGCAGACCTGCCAGCATGACCGTCAGCGGAGTGAGCCGATCGATCGGGTGGGTGAAGAAATGGATCGCGCGCCACTGCCCGAAGAGGGTCTCGCCCGACACGGCAGTGAAAATATTGACGTATTTGAGGAAATTCTGCTCGGTATAGTTCGAGAAGAGGTAGGAAATGCCGACTACCACCGCCGAAAGGAGCATCGCAAAGAGCGAACGGCGAGTGAAAAGCGAGAAGCAAGCGGTGAGCAGGCTGATGGCGAATGCCGCAAGCGCGGTCATTGCCGCCGTCAGGAGCAGGCAGGTGAGCATATTCAGCTCGTAGGGGCAGTAGAGCATCGCCGAGATCTGCTGAACCGATGCGGAAAAGTCGGAGAAGCCGACCTGCCAACCGATGACTATCATTGTGGATGCAAAGAAGAGCAGCGTAATGACGATCGACAGCAGTCCTCCCGCAAGGATCTTTGCCTCCGCCTGCCTGCCTCTGCCGTGACGGGCGGTGCGCAGGAGCAGGTGCATTCCGCAGTCGCGCTCGGCAAGATAGAGCCTGCTGCCTACGAAAATGGCGGCGAGGAAGATGAAGAGCCCCGTTCCGCTGTAGGCAAAGAGGATATCCCAGCCGTAGGCATAGCCGCCCTGGATATCGACCTCCTCGAGCACGCCTTGATAGACCTCGAGGTAGCGAAGCTGATAACGGTAGGCGAATGTATTCGTGTCGTAGCCGTTGATCTTGTAGCCGACGAGGGTGCGCTCTGCGGTCTCGATGCCGCTTGTGATGATCTCGCGGTATTCGGCTTCATCGAGCATATTTTCGAAGTAGTAGTCGAAGAGCGAATGATCGTCCCAGTCGCTGTAATAAGTAGAAGGGATGTCGGGGACGGTCGGTTCGGGCTTGGTCGTGCCGTCCTCGTTCCACTTGTTGAAGAACCAATCCTGACGGGCGGCTTCGTAGGCATCGGTCTGTTCATTGTAGACCTCATAGCGTTCGAGCACGCCCTCGGGGTCTTCGTTGTAGACCTCATCCGCCACCTTCATGGCAGACAGGATCGTCTCGTCGGTACGGCTGTCTGCAAAGTAGTAGCAGAGCGCCATGTTGAGCACCAAAAGCAGTGCCAGCACGCCCCACATCAGGCGTCCGGAGAGTTGTTTGCGGATTTCGTATAGGGATAGGTTCATGGTTGGCTCCTTTCATTTTAATAGCACAGCGGATACATCGAACCTGTTTTCATGTCGTAAATGCAGTAGTAGCCTGTCGAATACGTTACAGTGCTTCCGTCCCTTGCAAAAGTATAATATCCTTCCTTGGTGACAAAGAATTCTGCGAGCAGTCCGTCACCGTACATTTCGGAGAAGGTGCCGCAAGGATCCCGTAATCCTCCTTCATCTCAACCTCTTCGAGCGTCTCGATGTCAACGCCCTTGATCTTGCCGCTTGTAAAATTGAAGTAATAGCCTTCCAAAAAGTCGGTCGGTTCGCAGGGGGCGTAATAGAAGATGCCCTCCGAAATGCCGTACATCTGATCGTCGAAGACATTCTCGGCAATCAGCTCGCTCTCCGCGTCGGGGGCGTCGAGTCTGACGCGGCGCACGCTGTGCGAGAGGGGCTGAACGAGAAAGTCGGGATGATCGGGATAGGGGTAGTAATCGACTGTCTTGAAATCGGCGCAGTAGTAGAGATAGTCACCGTCTACAAAGGTGAAGCCGCTCGAATTCCAGCTGAGCGTCAGGTCTTCCTCGTTGCGGAAAATCTCCTCAACGCTCTCGAGATCAAAGGGGACACGGTAGACCGAACCACTCTGATCGCGCAGGATGAGCGATTCGTCATACACATCCATCAAGACAACCAGTTCGTTGCCCATGACGGTCGATTCATGGGATTTACCGTCTTTTGAGAGACTGTGAAGGGCGACCTCTCCATCAGCAGACTGCGTCACAAAGAAGATCGTGTCGCCGTAGTTCAACATATTCATGATGAAGTCGTTCGAGCTGTAGAGCTTTTTTCTCGTGGCGTCGCCCGTGTCGTAGCGGTAGATATGCTCGCCCTCCTGAAATACAGCCTCACCCTTCAGCTTGAGCTCGTGATACACGTTGGTCGTATAGTAAATGATCGGATAATTGCCCGCGCTCTCGTAGGCGTCGATCAGGAAGGGACCACTGCCGACCTCGTCGGGGCAGGTCCATGGAGTATCTCTCTGTCCATGCCCCGGTCCCTTTGCCGCGATGTGATCGTGCGCGTTGTCGGGGCAGAGGGGATACTCCTCGGGTATATGGTGGGTCTCTTCGGTGGCGGTCTTGAGGTCGCAGTCAAGCTCATTCAGCGAGATCCTGCGCAGCTGCCCGTTATTGTTCAGTTTGTACGCATCATTCTTGTAAAGGAACGGTCCCCTTCCCGAGGTGTAAGCACGCAATGAGTAGTCGAACATTCCATACGGAGAGTGGACTTCATTCGACTGCCCATTCTGACCGTCCTGTCTGTCGCCCGTCGTAATGCCGTACTTTGAAAGATCGGGCTCCTCGTAGTCGCACATGGCGAGGGATAGGGTGATGGTCAGCGTGGTGATCAGTGCGACCGCGCCCGCAATGATCGGGATCAGGTGCTTTGTGCTGAGTTTTTTCATGGGTTTCCTCCTTGTTTTCGAACTATGCAATAGCTCGAAATTTGATTTCACCCATATAATGCAAAAAAACGCTTTTAGGGTACATCTTTTTTGAAAAAAATTTGCGAAAATTGCACATTTGTATGACTGCACAAATCGCTCAGACGAATTTTGTGCAACATTTTCATTTTCGCGGTAAAACAGCCTTCTTTCGCCGATTATATTGGCAAGCCGCGACAAAAGTAGTAAAACGAATGTGATTGAGCAACCAAACTTGTCAAAAGTACGTTAGGATGACAAACCTATGAGCCTCGAAATCGCATTTGCATCATTTTATAAAAATATTAGCCCGAATGATCAGCTACGCTGTCCACTCGTTCGGATTGACAGCATCAGACGCAGAAGACATCGTCTCAGACGCATTCACTGCCCTGTGGCAGCAATGGAAGGAGATGGACAGCCACACCGAGCCGATCCTGCTCGCATGGTTCAGAGAAACCGTCAAATATCTCTCCTACTCCTTCAACCGACAACATGCAAGCCGACCGCCCACCGTCGAGCTGGGTGAATGGATCGCGTCGGAAGGCACACAGCCCACCGAGCCACCACCGACCACAGCAGATCCCTGACACAGGACGAGCAGCTCTATGACGCATCCCTCGCACTCATTCGACCAAAGCTCAGCCCCAGGTAGCTGCAGCTCTTTGAGTGCATCAGCGTCGAACATCACAGCATCGGTTCAGCCGCGAAGTTGCTCCACATGAAGGAAAACACCGTAAAAATCAGGCTCAAACGACTGCGAGCCAAGCTGAAGCGGGAAATTCTGCCGCAGAACACGAAGATCGAGAGCGCACGGCTGACGAACTATGAAGAGGGGCAGTTTGATCTCGCCTTCACCTTCAATAACGCGGACATCAGCTTTTCGGTCTGCAATTTCGACCTGTCGAGCCATATCATCACCGACGAGAATACGCTGACCTTTACGGCAGGCGGTCACACGTTCACGATCGTCACACGGGACGGCAAATTCCAAGTAAATTACGTCAACGATGAATACGCCTATCGCCTGACCTGTGACAACTATGAAAAGCTGCTTGACATCATCGAGCATCTGCGAGGGCTCGAATGAGCAATGACCGCACTCTATTCCAAAAAAGCACTGCGTGAGCAGTGCTTTTTTGATGGATAAACGAGCCGAGGCTTTACCCGGCAGGGAGCGCTGTATATTTCCCCGATCAGTCAATCAGTGCATACATATCTCCCGTGGCAAAATCGTAGAGCGCAGTATATCGGCTTCCGTCCTCGAGTGTCCAGTCGTAGCCGTTATCCCATATTGGACGCATAAGCGTAATGATATACCGATCATTGACGATCACATTTCCATGACCTTCAAACATAAAGCCCGAATCGGTAACCAAATCCGTACACTCCAATGTTTGGAGGTCTACGCATTTTATTTTGCCGCTTGTGAAATTATAATAGTATCCTTTTGATTTTTCGCCGTATTCCTTAGGGGAATAATAGAACTTCCCATCCGAAATCCCCAGATCGCAGTATTCAAAAACATCCTCTGCGACGAGCTCACTTTCACCGTTCAGATCATTCACCGATATGCGTCGGATATTGTAGTGTGTCGGCTCAATAAACTGGGTATCATTGATCGGCATCGGTTCGGTATCATAGTCCGAACGGAAATAAATATAATCGCCCTCCATGAAAATGCCCAGCGTGATCTCGCCCGACGAAAGCACATATGCATCTTCTACCGTATAGATCAGATCATAGCTTTGAAGATCGCTCTTGACTTGGTAAACATGACCGTCCAGATCCGAGACATAGACGAATTCATCGTTGGCTGAAAGCAGTTCGAGTTTATCCTCCCCGATCGCCAGCTCGGTCCACTTCTTGCTCTTTTTATCGAGCAGATTGAGCTGATACTCTTTTTTGGAACTCTGTGTAATGATATAAATGCTATCACCGTATATCATCATTTGAATCGGAAAATCCCCTGTTTCGGCAAGGCTTTCGCGGGTGTTACTGCCCGAATCATAGCGATAGATCGAATAGGTGGATGCCAGATCCCACGCATCATTGTCGTTCAGACCGCTGCCTGCCTTTTGATCGGTAATGTCTGCATAATAAAAGATGGGAAATGAACCGTTGCTCTCGTATGCATCCAGCACGAACCATCGAGCAAGATTAGCCAATGCCGGACATCCGGCAAATAAAGAACCGCCACCTAACCCATGATTATGCTCGCTTACGGGACATACGTGGGTGGCTTGCTGCTGAATTGGCTCTTGCTTATCTATGCGAACATACTCTTTTATGTTCTTACTGAGATCAAGGAGTGAGAAGCTTTGAAACTCACCGCCTGGGTTCATAAAATAACCATTGCCCTTATAAATGAGCACTCCGTACCCTTGTCCCAAGCTGAAATAAGGCTTCTTGGAATAATCATAGTTCCCGTAAGGTGATTTTACTTCGTCCTGCTGCGGGAGGTCATCCGGTTCTTCGTAGTGACACATGGAAAGCGACAGGGCGATTGTCAGCGTTGCAATGAGCACAACGGCTACCACGATGATGGGGATAATGTCCTTGCTGGTTAGTTTTTTCATGGAATACCTCCTGGAATTTGCAATTATTCAAGGTTGTCGGGAGCAGGTTCCCCTGCTCCCATAGGACTATTGATTACTCGTTAAGCCAATCAAGACCATTTTCTATAATATGATCTCTTGTTGTATAAATTTCCCAATCATAAGTGAGCTTCGTAATCTGACTGTAATACCCCGGCACTTTGGCATTGCTCGAACTGTTATACGAGCGTGTCGTTAACGAGGTCCAAGCTCTGACGGTGTCCGTTATTCCTGTTAGATCGAATGGATAATCCGGCGTCTTTACAGAATAAAACGTGTGACCGTCCAAATACCCCTTATATTCCTGATTGTACCTCCTTACAATTAAACCATCTTCATACGTCACGCAAAAGTAAGCGATATAATTGAGGCTGTCATTGGTCGGCACTGTGTCAAATGTCATTAAACTGCTTTGCGAGAAGCCCTCTTCAAATTGCTGTCCGGTTCGATTGATCAAAATTCCGTTGTAGAATTGCGCATTACACGAATCAATTATATGCTGATCGAGAATAAACGGGTCTTGTGCTGCGTAGCAGGGCAGCATCACTGCAGAAAACATCATCACGGAAATCAGTCCGACGGCGATCATTTTTTTGAGTAACTTTTTCATGGTCTCCTCCTATTTTATTTTTTATAGTTTTATGCGCTTCGGGCGGCGGCTCTCTGGTCAGCATTGCCCAGGCGTGCAAATCTCCTTTTAAAGCTGACCATCATCACAAACCATGCTTTCACCTCTTTTCTGCCTTACGGCATAAATTTGATTGATCTATTTTGCCGAGAATGCTTGCAGGTGCACTTCGGCTCAATCATATGGTCAGAATGCTGTTGCATCTAACCATTCCCGTTCGTTTATTTGTTTACATTGTACCATAAATTGAACCATTTGTCAACAAAATATTATCGGATTAATTAATATTTTTTGTGTTTTACAAGAAACGCATCATCCGTGAAACGAGCGGTTTCCTTTCGCATCGGGTGCGCCACCTCGAATCAACGGCTCACATCCTCCATTTGTATTGGCTATACACAAAAACGCCTCCCGTAAACGGGAGGCGTTGGTTGGTTTATTGGGAATTATTTTTCCTCTTTTTTGCCCGATTTCTTCTTGGACAGGGCTACTGCCAAGCCGATACCGCCTGCTGCTACAACAGCAACTGCCGCAATGGCGATCGGTACCCACGGGATGGTATTCTTGGGTTCTTCGCTCGGTGAAGTGGGAGCGGTCGGGAGCACAACCGCGTTCGGATCTTCGCCGTTGTTGGAGGGAATCGCAATCAGCTCGGGGAGCTCAACGTCTGCCGCTTCAAGCGTCTTGGTAACGAGCGCAAGCTTTACGATCGATTCAACGAATACCTTCTGAGTATCGCTGAGCTTGTTATACTCTTCGATCGCTGCCTTGACCGCGTCTGCATTGTCTGCAGTGACCACGTCTGCGGTGGGCAGCGCTTCGATTGTTGCAAGCGAAGCAGCAACCGCTTCCTTCTCGGCAACGCTCAGCATCGCAACCTCGACCTTATCAAGGTTGGGTGTTCCGCCTCTCGAGTCGCTCAGACCCGAGAAAGTAAGCGAGTTCATACCCTTATTCAGGTCGGCGACGAGCTTGACGGTGTTCGGCGAGGTCGCTGTCTCACTGGTGCCTGCGCAATCATAGACCTGTGCATCTTCGGCGTTCAGCTGAATAACCAGCTGGTTTTCACCGCGCGAGCAATAGAACACTTCAATTTCACGAGGACCTGCGGTTTCGGCAAATACGTCGATCGTGAGCGACGATCTGGTGCCCAATCCGCTTACCATATAGCCGCCCGAAACGTCATCCGATTCGGGATTCGTCGTACTGCCGGTTCGCTGAGTGGACTGCTCTGCCTCGTAGATATAAGTCTCTGCAAGGCGCAAACGGTCATATTCGAAGGTAACGTCTTCTACGTTGGAACCGATATTGATCTTGGAACGGTAGTTGTTCTGGTTGATCGTGATGCCGTCCATCACAAGGTTCTTGATGGTGACGCCCGAGATCTTGCCCGCAGCAGATTCGCCCTTGATCGTGGCTTTCTGACCCTTCGAGTTTTCGATGGTGACGTTCTCAACGGTTACGTTGCTGACAGGTCCCTGTCCGCCGCCGAGCGTCCAGATGATGAATGCCGCGGTCGCATACTGACCCGTACCGCCCGCAGGGGTGTTTTCGATCCAGATCTCTTCGCAACGTATGTTGCGGAATACGATGTTATCCCATGCGCCCTGACCTTCGTCGTGTGCGATACAGAATGCACGGTAGCCCTGTACGACGTCGATGTTATCGAAGATGATGTCAGTGGTCTTCGATCTCGCCTGAACGCCGACCTTACAGCCTGCGCCGCCGCGTGCGTATGCAACGCCGTCGGTGATCAGGTAGTTCTTCATTTCGCGGTTGGAGTTGTCTGCCTTGGGGCAGAATACGTCGTCGCCGCAGACGCCGAGGCAGTCGTCAATGACGACGTTCTGGCAGGAAACGAGGTCGTAACCGTCCGAGTGAACGATCTCGTAGTCGTTGAGCATCTTGACGTTCGTGATGTTCAAGTTAGTCGAGTTGGTGATGTTGAAGGTCCAACCTGTGGTTTCCTTGACGGTAACGCCGTTGAGCGTGATGTTGGAAGCGCCGTTGGCATCGATGATGCCGGTGCGGAAGTCATTCCAACCGTCGGGATACCAACTCGAATCGGTGGGAGGTCCGCTGGGAACGCCTTCGATATTCTTGGAGTTATAGGAGAGTGAAATGATATTGCCGTCGATGGTGCCGGGACCGACCAGCGAGAAGTTAGATGCATCACGGAGGTGGATCAGACGGCGACCCTGTCTGCCGTTTGCACCCGTTGCGTTCCATGTATAGTCGGTACGGTCGCCCGTGCCGCGCAGGTATGCGCCCTCATCGAGGAAGATGGTGACATTGTCCTTTGCGTCGAGGTATACGAAGGTGTAAGTACCCGCGGGGAAGTAAAGCGTACCGCCGCCCTGACGGGAAAGGTCGTTGATCGCATCCTGCAGAGGACCTTGTGCATTGGATCCTGCCGCTGTAGTCAGCTTGGTCGCACCTGTATTGTCAAGACCGAGGTCCTTGACAACGTCCACGAACTTGCCGTCCTTGTACTGGTAAACGAACTGATCTTTCTGGTACTTCGTATCGAGGTATTTGCCTGTTTTGAGTTCTTCCAGACCGTAGTCGATCTGCGGATCGCAAGCGATAAAGAGCTCGTATCTCGTTCTGCCTACCCAAGTGCGCAGAACGATGTAACGGGAATCCTTCTGTTCAAGCGAGAAGGAAATGGTGTCGCCGCTCACAGTGGCTTCGATGCCGTAGCTGTGGGGAGAGAGGTTATAGTCGGTGATGTCGCCGCGCAGATTCTTGATCTCAAACTGAGCAGTGCCCTCGTATGCGAGGTGGGCGTAGCTGTAACGGTATACACCGTCTTTGTACTCGAAGTAGGCAACGGTATCGACAGGATTGCCGTTGACGGTCACCGAGTAGTCGGGGCTGACAGTTTCATATTCAGCTTTGGGGTATGCCTTGAAATAGGTCATTTCTTGCGCTCCTTCTTGTGCATCAGGTTCGTCGGCAGCAACTGCGCTCATTCCCGCAAAGGCGGAGAGCAGCATCGTGCCCGACAGCAGACAAGCAAGCGTTGCTTTCACTTTTTTCAAAATGTTCATATTACACTCCTTTGATTGATGTTGGGCGACCGAGTGTGCATACGGTTGAACACGATCAGTGCACCTTTTTGGATAGTTTACCACATTTTGCGCATTTCGTCAAGGGGGGTGATTGAAATTTTGCTTCCAATTCGTCAGAATCAACAAAAGAACGGCGATTGCCCGCACGAAAAAATCCCCCACCGAACGGTGGGGGATGATCGTTATATGGTTTGAATGACCGTTTACCGATTATTCAGCGGTGTGTCTCTTCTTGGAAACAACTGCAGCGCCTGCGAGTGCAACAACTGCCAGTGCAACTGCTACGAGGGTAGCGTCGCCGGTTGCGGAGGGCTTATCTTCAACTTCGCCGTCGTTTTCACCGGGCTGTTCCTGCTTGCCGTCGGTTTCGCCTTCGCCACCGGTTTCGCCGCCTGCAACGTCTTCAATCTCGATGTAATCGAGGTTAGGAGCCCAGCCGGCATCGCCGGTTGCACTGTTGTACATCTTGATGGTGTTTTCGCCTTCATTGAGAGTTACTTCAACAGTAACAGTCAGAATGCCGGTTGTCCAGCTTGCGCTTCCGCCGGGAGTAGTTACAACAATCGCTTCACCGCCGTTTACGCTGACTTCAACAGAACGGTCGCCCATAGTGTTGTAGCCAATGGTGAGGGTCTTCTTACCTGCAGTCGTTGCAGTTACCGTTACTTCAACAGAGTTTGCTTCGCCCTGTCCAAGACTTCCGACCCAAGCGCCTTCGGATACATCTTCGCCAAGTCCGGTGTTAACAACAAGAGCAGCACCTGCGGTGGTACCGGATTCAACTTCAACTCTTGTGGGAGCTGCGCTTACGGAGATTGCGCCGAGACCTGCAACCATAGCAGCGGTCAGCAGGCAAGCAAGGGTTTTCTTGAGATTTTTCACGATAGGTTCTCCTTTAAAAAATAGATTTGAGCGGCTCTGCAGGCTCCGTATTGCTTTTTAGCCAAAACGAAGCACACAAGACACTCATTTTTTGTTGATATCATTGTAGCACAGCAGACAAGATTTGTCAAGAGTTTTATTGAAAAAATATTGAAAATCTGCGAATTTTTTGTGAACATGAATATTCCACTTAAATATAGTAATGATCCCCGACCGAACGGTCGGGGATCATTTTTTAATCATGCATTATTCTCGGTATCGTTTCGTTTTTTCTTGAATATGACGATCGGAATTGCCGCGATCACCGCTACGATCG
Organism: uncultured Lachnospiraceae bacterium; assembly: GCA_964426285.1. GTDB lineage: Bacteria > Bacillota > Clostridia > Oscillospirales > CAG-272 > CAKSQF01. Next base: position 11,427 of record CAYRQA010000014.1, read on the forward strand.
CCACACCGAGGGTGATCAGGATCGCGATCACGAGGGTGAAGAGATCGTCGGTTTGGTCATCCGGCTTGTCGGCGGGCTGACCGCTCGGTTCGCCCGAGGTCACCGCACCCGTCGTCATATCGGTCACCGCCCCCGGATTTCCAACGGGGTCGTCAACTGGATCGTCTATGGGATCATCAACGGGATCGTCAACGGGATCGTCGACAGGATCATCGACGGGATCATCGATAGGATCATCGACGGGATCATCGATAGGATCATCGACGGGATCATCGATAGGATCGTCATTGAGTGCGGCGAGCTTGACCGTCTTGCCCTTGTAGGTAAAATCGCTGAAGGTGATGTCGATGCCGTTGGTCGAGCCGCCGCTGCCCGCGTAGAAGCCGACGTAGAGCTCGCTCGCGGCAAGGGATGCATCGGTGAGGGTAAACGCATTCGTCCACGCGCCGGTCTTCCCCACTCTGTAATAGCCCGTGAATTGATCGCCGTTTTTCACCAGACGGACGTAGAGGTCGCCGTTTGCGTTCGGATCTGCCCAATACTGCTCCGAGCTGTTCGTCATCATCGACACGAGGTTGTTCGAGCCGTTCTTCGGGAACATGGTGTGATAGCGCCGTCCGATCGAAAGATAACGGCTGCGATCCTGGGTGAAGACCCCGATAAAGCCGCCTTGATAGTTGGCGTTCAGAGAGCCCGAGATCTTAGCAGTGATCTCAAAATCCGCGTCGGGCGCTTTCATGGCAAAGATGTTGTGATCGATGACCCCCTGCTCCGCCGTAATGATAACCGTTTGCTCGTCGGTGAAGAAGTAGCGGTTGTTATCCTCCAGCACGGTCCACGTCGAATCGTCCAACACGTACTTTGCGGGCGTAACCGTCACAAAGGCTGCGGCTTTGATGTCGTCGTTGTAGATCGAGGTCGCGGTCACCATGGTCGTGCCTGCCTTCAATCCCTTGATCATCACGCCTCTTCCGGTCGGTATGATCTCGGCGACCGTGGGGTCTGACACCGTCCATATCACTTCGGTCCATCTCGTGTCGGTCGGCTTGAAGGCGAGGGCGATCTCGGTCGATTCACGAGGCTCGAGCTTTACCGAAGAAGGTTTTGCCGTGATCGATTTCAGATCGTAGGTTTCCTGCGGAATGAATTTGATGGCGTAGCCGCCGCCCGCCTGCACGTTCACCGACAGATCGGTGTCGGCGGTGACGTTTTTCACGACCTGCATCTCGATCATCTGGCGCTCGCCGCTCACCTCTTTGTAGATGATGGCTGTATATCTCGTGCCTGCATCCAAAAATGAAGGTTGATAGCCGAAGGAAGCCGCGTTCACGCTGATGCCTGCCGCATACCAGTTATCGCCGCTTCTGCGGGCAAGGTTGACCGCTTCGCCGACCTTGGTCAGGCTTTCGATCACGTAGAGCTCCTCCCAATTCGACGGGAAGTCGGTATAGTAGCTGACCGCGGCGGCAGAGCTGTAGTATTCATCGGGCTTCGAGCCCATCGAGTGCAGACCGTTCTGAATAAGGGTCGAGAGTGCGATCTGGAAGCCCATGGTCGTCTTGGAGGTATCGCGGGAAAAGAGCTGTTCGGTGACGTCTGCCGAGCCGACTGCCGCACGAATGAAGGGGATGAGCGTGTACTGCCGGGCAGTGATGCCTCCCTGCTCCTGTCCCTTGATCGCTTCACGGGTGATGACGTTGGGGTAGGTGCGGATCTCTCCCGAGGAGGGGTTGGCGCCGTGCACGTTGACCATCAGGCGGTATTTCGCCGCATCGGCGTAGATCTCGTCGAGCAGCTGCAGGGTCGCCTGCGATTCGTTGTAGAAGAAGTCGACCTTGATGCCGACGATGCCCGCCTCTGACCACTCCTTGAAGCGTGCTTCCCGTTCCGCGTCGGTGTCGACGTCCTGTTTATCGACCCATGCGAAGAGCTTGACACCCTTGTCACGGGCATAGTCTCTGACCTCCTCGAACCAGTCGTGCATTCCCTCATAGCGGGAACCCGCACTTCGGCTTGCAGGCTGCCATTTTTCGTCGAGGATGTAGTATTTCCAGCCCATTTCAGCCGCGAGATCGATAAATGCCTTGTGGATATCGGGGTCTTCCTGTCCGCCGTAGTAGCTGACCCACGACCATGCGGAAACACCCGGCTCGACCCAGCTCTCGAAGTCATACTTCGAATCGGGGGCAGGGCTGAGGTTTTCGACCATGGTATTCGCCATGATCTCGGCAGGCGAGCCGATGATGACCGTTCGCCAGGGCGAGGTGAAGGGGGTATCCGTCCTGACCGCGCTCGTCTGGGCGAGGTCGAAGACGGTGCGCAGTTCCCCGTTCGCCTCGAGCTTCAGAAGCGAACCGACGTAGCTGCCGTCGCGGTCAGCCTCGGTGATCAGCGCATACTTGCCGTAGGTCTCATAGAGCATCGGCATCGTAGGCTGTGTGCCGATCGCCACCTGACCGACCTTGCCGCTGCAGTAGTCCTCCTCGTACATGAAATTCTTATCGGTACGGGGCATATACCAGATCTGCGCACTGTTGGGCAGATCAAAGCTGGTGATCTCGGCGTTCGGCGCGATCGTCATCGTCCCGCTGCCCGAAGTCTTGATGGCATAACGGAATGCGATTCCGTCGTTGTAGACACGGACGATCAGCTCGAAACGGACCTCCCCTTTGGTAAAGACGATCGTCTTTTCCCTGCGATGGTTGGTGTAGCGGCTCTGCTTGCCGCTGATCACGCTGTATTTTTCGCTGACCGTTCTGGTCGTTTCGGAGAGATAGGTCAGCCCTTTGGTGAAATCACCCACGCTCGCGGTGATGCCCAGATCGGACGTCTCGACCACGGTTATCCCGTCCTGCACTGCCGAGTAGGTCAGCGCACCGTTACTGCCGAGACGAATGTGCATGACCGTATTGCCGTCGGGTGAGGCAACCGACCATTCCTTGGATCAACCGTGACGATCGGATCGTCGGGTATATCGACCTCGGGCAGTAGCTCGAGGGTGTAGAGCAACCATGCGACGGCGGCAGAGCATCCCCACGCCGCGTAGTCACGCTTGTTGAGATTGGTGTTCGCCATCTTTTCGGTTGTGTTCTGGATATCTTCGACCGTCGTTCTGCCGAATTCGCCCCACATCAGACCGTCACTGTTGCGGTTATTCCACGCCGATTCTGCGTTTGCATACATGAATTCGTCGAAGCCGACGACCCCGCATTCGGCAATGAAGTAGCCGAGCCATCTGCCCAGCTGCCCCTTACCGCCGATGGTGTCGCCTGAGTTGGCGCCTTCATTGAGCAGCTCATCTGCCCCGTCCCCAAGGGTCGCCGCGTGTTCGGCTGCTTTCAGGGCATAATCGAAATACTTCTGCTCGCCCGTGATCTTGTAGAGCATGGTGCAAGGACCGATGATGTTGCCCTGGTTGCCCGTGTTGGTCCACGTATTGAGATTGCCGTTGATATCGATATTATCGTAGTGCTGACCGGTTTGCTCGTTGAAGAGATGCTCGATCTCCCATGCCATAACCTCCTTGGCAATGTTGAGGTATCGCTCATCCCCCGTCGTTTCATAGATGAAAAGCGCCGAGAAGGCACCCGGACCGTTTACACAGCCGTTTTTGGAGGTGTTATCGGTGCGCCACCAGAAACCGCCGCCCATGAAGGAAGTGTCCCATGCGCGGTTATAGCACATATCGAAGTTGACCTTCGCCACGGTCAGGTATTCCTGATTTTTGGTATTCTTATACAGTCTGATCGTCGCGAGCACCATCCAGAAAACGTCGTCGTTGTATTCGTTCCACGACCAGTCGTTTCCTCTTCTGGAAATGATGCCGTCATAGAACTGCTCGGCGACCGTCAGGTACTTTCGATCACCGATCCGCTCGTAGGCATCAATGAAGACCTCGAGGACTTCCGCATCGGTCCAGAAGCCGTTCGAGGGCATATTGCGCAGCTTACCGAGCCCGTTTTCGACGTAAAAGAACTGCTCTATATACGCGTCGATCGCCTCGATCGGGTCGGGGGCAGTGGGAGCGGGATTGGGCAGAACCGTATCGACCTGCACAAAGCTCCACTTTTCGTTATCAGCGCCGCTATAATTCCACTGAATGATCGCGGCGGCATTGCCGGAGGAGTTCCCCTCAACATTCAGACCGTAGTCGGGATTGATCTTGGGCGTGATGCGGTAGTATCCGTCAGCGGTTTGAGTGAGCAACCACTTCTCATTGTCCGAGCGGTCGTTATTCCACTGGATCATCTGCGTGCCTGCCTCGGTCGAGTTGTTCGGCACGTTCATCACTTTATTGCTGAAGTAGTTGACGAAGATGAAAGTGCCGTCGCCTCCGTCCTCGAGCGTCCAAACCTGCGAAGCATAGCCTTCGGCAGGCATCTGAACGATCGTAGCGGCGTTGTCCGCAGAATTGCCGCTCACGGTCATGGCTTTTCCGCTCTTTTTGGATACGATCATGTAGCGCACCCCTGCCTGCGGCGCTTCGCCCGAAGAAGCCGCAGCCGATGCCTGCAAGATCGGCAGGATCGGTAGGATCATCGATACCAGCATCACGATCGCAAGAAACCCCGCCATCCATTTGGTCTTGCTTTTCATCATGTCCTCCTGAATAATAGAGCTCCGCACACGCCTTTCGACAAGTCGTTTATTTCAACGGGACTGCATGAGCGCTCGGAGCAATTGAACTGTTTCAATTATACACTATTATTTGGAAAAAATCAAGGGGCAAACCTGTAAATATGGGGCAGGTATATTGGGGGATCATCGCTTAATCGACAAAACGAGCCGTGCAAGTATTTGCACGGCTGAAATAAGTTCTTGAAGAGGTTCTTAGAAGAAACTTCTTTCAAGGTGCTGTTGACAAACTAACTTAAAACAGAGTGGTGTAGTCAAGATGCACACAGACCTGAAGCTCCCTCTCCGAGGGAGCTGGCACGGCGCAAGCCGTGACTGAGGGAGTAGACTATTTTCAGCGAAAATAGTCTCTATTTAGGACGAACTCCTCCCGTCACCGAGATTGGCTTCGCCATATCTCGGTGCCACCCTCCTCGGAGAGGATGGCTTGTCGTAACTGTTTATGCAATTTGACTATTGCTTATTTTGCGATAAGGCTTTGTCAACAGCGCCTTTCAAGAAGTTTCTCCTAAGCTTGTTCGTTTTATTGCTTATTTGGCGCTCTTCTTTTTCTTGTTGACAATCACTGCGATCACTGCCGCAACGCCTGCAACCACAACTGCCGCGATCACGATCACGAGCGTGCTGCCATTGTCGTCGTCCTGATCGGACGGCTCTGCGGGTGCTGTGGGATCGCCCACGGTATCACCGCCGCTCTCGCCGCCGACCTCATCTTCACCGTACGCCGTGTTCACCTTTGCGATATTGACCGCTTCGCCGTTGTAGGCAAATTCAGAGATGGTGATATCGATGCCGTTGGTCGAGCCGCCGCAGCCGGCAAAAAAGCCTACGTAAAGCGAGCTTGTACCTGCAAGCCCTGCATTGGTCACCGAGAACGCCTCGATCCATGCCCCTCTCTCATCATATCTGTAATAGCCCGTGAAGGTATCGCCCTCTTTGACCAGACGAACGTAGGCATCATCATTGGCATTACGGTCAGCCACGTACTGTTCACTGCCGTTGCCCATCACGGCAATGAGGTTGTTATTGCCGTTTTGACCGAACATGGTGTGGTAACGGCGACCGACCGAGATAAACTGATTGCGGTTGAGGTTAAATACGCCGATAAAGCCGCCCTGATAGTTGGCGTTCAGAGAGCCCGAGATCTTTGCGGTGATCTCGAAGTTTTGATCGGTCGCCTTCATCGCGAAGACGTTATGGTCGATCACGCCGTTCTCTGCCGTGATCGTAACGCTGTTTTCGCTGTTGATCACGTAGTTCACGTTATCTTCCAGAATCACCCACTTTTCATCGTCAAAGATATACTGACCGGGCTTGACGGTTACGTTTACCACCGCCTTCTTGTCGGGGTCATGGATGGAGGTTGCGGTAACGGTGGTCGTACCCGCCTTCAGTCCCTTGATGCTTGCACCCTTACCCGTGGTGTTGAGCTGTACGATCTTGTCGTCGCCTACAGTCCATACCAGATCGGTCGATTTGGTGTCCTCGGGTGTAAACTCGATCGCAATGTCTGCCGTCTGATATACCTCGACCGTCACATCCAAGGGGTTCAGCTTGACCGATTCAAGCGAGGATGCACCTGCGGGAATGAACTTGATGGCATAACCGCCGCCGCTCTGTACGCTGATATCGGGCAGGGTGGAGGTTGCCGTTATATTCTCGACGATCTGCATCTCAATATTCTGACGCTGATTCGCCTGTTCCTTATAGATAATCGCCGTGTAGGTCTTGCCTGCTTCGAGGAATTCGGGCTTGATGCTGTATTTCGTGGCGTTTACACTGATGCCTGCGGCATACCATGCATCTCCGCTCTTACGGGCAAGGTTGACCTGACTGCCCACGTCGGTGAGGTCTTCGAGCACATACAGATCATCCCAAGTCGCCGGGAAATTGGTGTAATAGCTGACTGCCGCGGGAATGCTGTAGTATTCCTCGGGCTTCGAGCCCATCGAGTGCAGACCGTTCTGGATAAGGGTCGAGAGTGCGATCTGGAAGCCCATGGTGGTCTTGCCCGTATCGCGGGAGAAGAGCTGTTCGGTCACGTCAGCCGAGCCGACTGCCGCACGGAGAAAGGGGATGAGGGTATACTGCTGAATGGTGATGCCGCCCTGCTCCTGTCCCTTGATCGCCTCGCGGGTGATGATATTGGGATAGGTGCGGATCTCACCCGAAGAGGGGTTAGAGCCGTGTACGTTGACGAGCAGACGGTACTTTGCGGCATCTTCGTAGATGTCGTCGTGCAAGCGAAGCACCTTCTGCGATTCGTTGTAGAAGAAGTCGACCTTGATACCGACGATGCCTGCCTCCGACCATTCCTTGAAGCGTGCCTCGCGTTCACGGTCGGTGTCCACGTCGCTCATATGCACCCATGCGATGAGCTTGACGCCCTTTTCATCGGCGTAATCCCTGACTTCGGGGAACCAATCCCTCATTCCCTCGTAGCGGGAGCCCGAGGTGTTGCTCTTGGGCTGCCATTCTTCGTCGAGGATGTAGTATTTCCAGCCCATGTCTGCCGCGAGGTCGATAAACTTTTTGTGGATATCGGGGTCTGTCTGACCGCCGTAGTAGCTGACCCACGACCAGGAGGACAGACCGGGCTCTACCCAGCTCTCGAAGTCGTACTGCTCATCGGGGGCGGGGCTGAGGTTTTCGACCATCGTGTTCATCAGGATGTCCGCCGCCGAACCTACGACCACCGTTCTCCAAGGCGAGGTGAAGGGGGTATCGGTATTGACCGCCGTCTTCTGCACGATATCGAAAATGGTTCTCATCACGCCGCCCTCTTCGAGCTGCAGGAGCGAACCGACGTAAGTGCCGTGACGGTCGGCTTCCATGATCAGACCGTACTTGCCATTCGTCTCATAGAGCATCGGCATCGAGGGACGGGTGCCGACCGCTACCTGCCCGATCTTGCCGCTGAGGTAATCGTTCTCGTACATGAAATCGTTGCCTGTACGGGGCATATACCAGATCTCAGAATCGTCGGGCAGATTGAAGGAGGTGATCTCCGCATTCGGTTGCACCGTCATCTTCTGCGCCTCAGCGGTCGTGATAACATAGCGGAATGCAATGCCGTCGTCATATGCGCGGGCGATCAGATCGAACTCGACGCCATCCTTGGTAAAGTGCAGGGTCTTTTCGTTGCAATGGTTGACGTACTCACTCATCTTGCCGCTGATGACGTCGTAGGTCTCGTTGATCTCGCGTTTTTCCTGCGAGACATAGGTGAGCCCTGTCGTGAAGTCACCCACGCTCGTATGGATGCCGAGGTCAGACGCTTCGACCACAGTCACGCCGTCCTGCGTGACCGAATAGGTAAGTGCGCCCTCATCGGTCAAAAGGATGCTCATTGCCGTATTGCCGTCGGGTGAAGTGACCGTAAAGTCATCCCCGACTGCCGCCGAGATCGGCATGATCGGTGCGACCATTGAAAAAAGCATCATGATCGCGAGAAATGCTGCCGTAAACTTGGTTTTGGTTCTCATTATTTCCTCCAAAATAGTCTGTTTCGACAAGCTCATATTGTTTGCGCATTGCAAACGGTCATGAGCGAGCGAAACGATAATTACGAAGAGATTATACACGATCGCACGTCAAAAATCAAGAGAAAAATTGTGTTTTTTTGTGCGTTTTGCACATAAAACGATTTCGATTCTGAAATCCATCCTGCAATTTCAGAAAGCACCCCGAAGGGTGCTTTCTGAATCATTCTATTCAATTATCACCGATTGGCGCGTTTTTTCTTCGAAACGACTACCACCACTACGGTTACAACCGCCGCGACAACGACGACTGCAGCGACTGCGATCACGATCGTCACTACGTTGCCGTTATCTCCGTCATCGGTTGCATCGGGTGCGGTGATGACGGGAGCGGCATCGTCCGGCGTCTCGGCCGTATCGTCTTCGGCATCCAGCAGACCGGGCGTCTGGAGCAGCCATGCAACTGCGGCAGAGCAGCCCCATGCGGCATAGTCTTTCATGTTGAGCGTGGAACCTTCCATGATTTCATCGGTGTGTCTGATATCATCAACCGTTTGTTTGCTGAACAAGCCCCACATAAGCCCTTCTGCATTGCGCATATTCCATGCGGCTCTGGCATTATCCATCATCCATTTATCGTAATCGCGCACATCGCACTCACGAACAAAGTAACCGAGCCATCTGCCGAGCAGACCCTTGCCGCCGATGGTATCGCCCGAGTTCGCACCTTCGTTGAGGAGTCCCAATTTGCCGTCGCCGAGGGTCGCCGCATGATCTGCCGCCTTCTTGGCGTAGTCAAAATACCGCTGCTCACCGGTGATCTTATAGAGCATGGTGCAGGGACCGATGATGTTGCCCTGGTTACCGGTGTTGGTCCACGTGTTTATATTACCGTTAATGTCAATATTATCGAGGTGTCTTCCGGTATCTTCCTCGAAAAGGTACTCAAATTCCCACTCCATGATCTCTATACCGTAATTGAGGTATTTTTCATCACCTGTCGTCAGATAGATCTTGAGCGCCGCCAGCGCACCCGGACCGTTTACACAACCGTTTTTTTCGTGATTATTGGTCGTCCACCAGAATCCGCCGCCGAGGTAGCTCGTATCCCATGCGCGTGCATAACACATATCGTAGTTCGCCTTGGCAACTCTCAGATACTCTTCATTTTTGGTGTTTTCATACAGACGGATGGTAGCAAGCGACATCCAGAACACGTCGTCGTTGTATTCATTCCACGACCAATCCTCCGAACGTCTGTAGATGATGCCGTCATAGAACTGTTCAGCTACGGTCAGGTATTGCGGATCGCCGATCTGCTCATATGCATCGATGAACATCTCGAGTACCTCGGCGTCGGTCCAGAAGCCGTTCGAGGGCATATTGCGAAGCTGACCGCCGCGGCGATTGTCATAATAGAAGAACTCATCGATATATGTATCGACTGCCTTGACAGGATCGGGCATTCTGTCCGCAGCCGATGCCGCCGAGACCGACATAATCGGCGTGACCATCGACAAGAGCATCGCGACCGCCAGAAATGCAGCCAAAAGTTTGGTTTTTCTTTTCATTGTTACCTCCAAAAATCCGTTTCCGAGTGCACTTGTGAAAGGCATTCGCTTCCAAACCGCACCAAACGATTATTCTACCAAGATTATACACTATCGCTTGTCAAAAATCAAGAGGAAATTCGATTAATTTTGTATAAATTGCGCAACTTCACATTGCCAAGCGACTAACCGTGCAAATCTTCACAAAAAACGTCGGCAACGAGCTCTTGATTTGCACGATACAAGCATGAAACCGACCTGATCTGCACGCCGAGGGCGGCAAGCATTTGCCGCCCTTAAATGAAGTTCTCGAAGATTCCAAAGAGCCTTCTTTCAAAACGGTTCTTTGGCGGGGTGCAGGGGAAGAGCCCCTGCCGATGTTCGAATCCAGCTGATTACTTCAGCAAATCGGGCATTTTGGAGAGGATGTTGGCGATGCAGATGCCGTAGCCTCTGGTCGGCTTGTCGAGCAGTACGTGAGTAACCGCACCGACCAGCTTGCCGTCCTGGATGACGGGTGAACCGCTCATGCCCTGGACGATCCCGCCCGTTTTTTCGAGCAGCTCGGGAT
>CAYRQA010000015.1:0-20549 GCA_964426285.1 uncultured Lachnospiraceae bacterium
CTATTATCTCGTCTCGAACGGCATTCAGGAGATCCGCGAAAACGGCTTCGGAAGAGAAAATATCCCCGCAATGATGGCGGCAGTCGTGGCGATCTCTCTTCCGCTGATCGTGCTCTTCCTCATCTTCCGCAAGAAGATCATGGCGGGCGTTGCGAGAGGGGGCACCAAAGGATGAGCATGAGAAAAACACTGGCACTTCTGCTCTCGGCGACGCTATTTCTGCCCACCCTCACCGCTTGTCACGGTGCAAGGGAGCAGATCGCCTTCTCGGTGCCCGAGACCTTCGATGAAACGAAGTCATATGAGATCAACTTTTGGGCGAAAAACGACACCAATAAGGCGCAGACGAGGGTCTACGAGCAGGCGATCGCCGATTTTGAGGCACTTTATCCCAATATCACCGTAAATCTGCGGCTTTACACCGATTACGGCAAGATCTACAACGACGTTATCACCAATATGGCGACGGGCACCACCCCGAACGTCTGCATCACCTATCCCGACCATATTGCCACCTATCTGACCGGTGAGAATACCGTCGTGCCGCTCGATGCGCTCTTTGACGATTTGAAATACGGGCTTGGGGGAAGCGAACTCAAATTCGATTCGCCGACTAAATCGGAACTTGTCCCTCAGTTTCTCGAGGAATGCACAATCGGCGGTTACCATTACGCCATCCCTTATATGCGCTCGACCGAGGCGTGCTACGTCAATAAAGACTTTGTCGAGGCGCTCGGCTATACGCTGCCCGAGGAGCTGACGTGGGACTTTGTCTGGGAGGTATCCGAGGCTGCAATGGCGAAAAATGAGGACGGCACCTTCAAGCTCAACGGGCAAAAGGTCATGATCCCCTTCATCTACAAATCGACCGATAACATGATGATCCAGATGCTGAAGCAGAAGGGTGCAGGCTATTCGACGGCGGCGGGGGAGATCGAGCTCTTCAACGATACCACGACGGAGCTGCTCTATACGGTCGCCGACCACGTCAAAAACGGTGCCTTCTCGACCTTCAAAATTTCGAGCTATCCCGCTAATTTCCTCAACGCAGGTCAATGTGTCTTTGCCATCGATTCGACGGCAGGCGCGACCTGGATGGGTGCACAGGCACCGCTTTCGGATATCAGCGAGGAGAGCTTCGTCGATTTTGAGACAGAGGTCATGATGATCCCGCAGTTCGATCCCGAAAACCCGCAGATGATCTCGCAGGGACCCTCTGTTTGTGTCTTCAATAAAGAAGACCCGCAGGAGGTGCTGGCATCGTGGCTCTTTGCGCAGTTCCTGCTCAGCAATAAGGTGCAGATCGGCTATGCGCAGACCGAAGGGTATCTGCCGGTCACGCTGAAGGCGCAGGAATCTGCCGAATATCAAGATTACCTGTCGAGGAGCGGGGAAGACAACGAGACCTACTACGATATCAAGATCGAGGCATCCAAGCTGCTCATGGACAATACCGAGCACACCTTTGTCACGCCTGTATTCAACGGCTCGGCATCGCTTCGGAATGCGGCGGGTCAATTGATCGAGAGCGTGACAAAATCGGTCAGACGCAAGCAGACGGTCGATGATGCCTATATCGAGGCGCTCTATGCAGAAACGACCTCCCTCTACCGTCTCGATCAGATCGAAGCGGGAACTGCGGGGAAAGCCAATCTCGGTCCGCTCCCGACGACCTCGGTCGTTTTGCTTGCTTCGCTCGGCGGTGCGTGGGCGCTCATAGGCGTATATGCGGTATATTGCAAAATAAAAGCCAAAAAAAGGCAAAAAAAATCATAAAAATACTTGCATATTGATAATTGACAGATTGAAAATTTTCTGTATAATAATAGTTAGCATCCGAATTTCGGAAAAACATCAAGAGGAGAACCAAAAATGAAGAAAATTATTGCTTTATTGTTGACCCTTTCGCTTTCCATGGCATTTGCCGCTTGCGATGCTCAGGACGGCGAAAACGACCAAACCACTCCTACGACGACTACAACGGCTGATCCCGCAGGCAAGACCGATGATCCCGCAGTGAAGTCCGACGGTGTCATGACCTATGCCGAATATGCGGCAGCAGAGCTCGAGACCGAGGTCGTCATTGAAGCCTACGTTCAGGCTAAGCAGGGCTGGTGGGAGAAAGACGGCGTAGGCGGTGTAGCAACCTTCTACACCCAGGACTTGAACGGTGCATACTTCCTCTACGATATGCCTTGCACTGAGGAAGATTACGCAAGACTGACCGTTGGCACTAAAATCAAGGTGACCGGCTACAAGGCTGAATGGTCGGGCGAGGTCGAGATCATCGACGCAACCTACGAGATCCTCGAGGGCAACTATGTTGCAGAGGCTGAGGACGTAACCGCACTGCTTGCGAGCGATGAGATCATCAACAAGCAGAACAAGTTCGTTTCCTTCAAGGGCATGACCGTTGAAGCAAGCACCGATGCAGACGGCAACGAAGTTGCGTTCCTCTACAACTGGGACGGCTCGGGACAGGAGGGCAATGACCTCTACTTCAATGTATCGGTAAACGGCGCAACCTATACCTTCACCGTTGAATCCTATCTCTGCGGCAGCGACACCGAGGTTTACAAGGCAGTTCAGGCGCTGAAGATCGGCGACAAGATCGATCTCGAAGGCTTCCTCTACTGGTACGAGGGTGTCAACCCCCACATCACCTCCGTAAAGGCTGCAGGCTGATTCCAATAGGATATCCCCAAGCGCCTCTTGGGCGGCACTCAATATAGCTGATATCAAAATCCGCAGATCGACTTGTCTTTCTGTGGATTTTTTGGTATAATGATTCCAACTTGCGATAAAAGCGATAAAGTAACTTTTGGAGAGGTGATCGAAGTGAGATGTGCATTGGCATCGATGGGATTTATGAACGAGGATTTGCAATACAACAAGAAGGTGATTATCGATACGTTGATAGAGTGTTCGACGAAAGCAGATATTGTGATATTCGGAGAAGCGTTTTTGCAAGGTTTTTATGGAGCGACCTTCAATGTTGAACACGATGAACAAATAGCGATTACGCAGGACGACTTAATTATTCAAGAAATTTGCTCGGTCGCAAGACAGTATGCTACAGCTGTTTCTTTTGGATTATCGAAAAAACAGAAGATTGTTTTTACAGTTCACAAATTACGATCGACTCAGACGGAAGGATAATTGACTTGTATCGAAGAGTTTCTCCGGGGTGGAAAGAAGATTTTGCGAGCAAACTGTGAGGGCAAAGGCTTTCATACTTTTTCATTCAGGGGAAAAGACGTTGTGGTTGGACTGTGCGGTGATTTGTGGTATGATGAGCATATCGATGAAGTAAAACAATTAAGACCTGATGTGGTCTTTGGGCCTGTATACACCGATTTCAATTTCAACGAGTGGAATACTTCAATGAAATATGAATATGCCTCCCAAGCAAGCAAAGCCTGCGAAATTTTATTGTACGTCAATTCCTTTTGCAGAGATAAAGCAGGCGATGAATTTGCAAAGGGCGGCGCTGCACTATTTCGGAATGGCAACATCAGCAGGGAAGACCCTTCCGGTAAAGAAGCTCTTCTTTTCGTTGAGGTTTAAACCTACAGATAAATCCCCAATAGTAAACCCGCCCGAAATCAAGTCGTATGACTTGATTTCGGGCGGGTTGCTATTATTCCTCGAAAATCGAGTTATAGTGCACCGAACAGAAAGAGTGCCAGCAGACCAAGACCTGCCAGAATCAGCAAGCAGGGAAGCACCAGAACGAGCAGTGCGGAGAGAAACATCGCAAAGCCGTCTTTGAGCCCTACTTTGTTTTCCTGCATGGCTTCTGCCAAACGCCGATCATCCTCTTCTGTCGCTTTTCTGATTCGTTTTCTGAAAAACAGCAATTTTAACGCTCCTTTCTCAGTTCAGGCGCTATCGATCACGCCTGTGCGGTACTGCTGTTAGCCTTGGGGATCTCGAACAGATAATTACCGTTCTCGTCCATCTTTCGCTCGGTTAAGTGGCAAGCCACGAAGTGTCCGGGCGAAACCTCGGTCACGGGAGGCGGTACTCGCTTGCACTTGTCACACGCCATGTAGCAGCGGGTGTGGAACTTACAGCCGGACGGGGGACGGATGGGGCTGGGGATGTTGCCCTCCAGCAGGATGCGCTCCTTGGCGAGGCTGTCGGGGTCGGTGGTCGGGATCGAGCTCAGCAGTGCAATGGTGTAGGGATGGCGGGGATCCTTGAAGATGTCATCGGTAGTCGCCACCTCGACCATATTTCCGAGGTACATAACGCCGATTCGGTCGGAAATGTAGCGAACGACCGACAGGTTATGGGAGATGAAGAGGTAGGTCAGCTTTTCCTGATCCTTCAGATCCTGCAGCAGGTTGATGATCTGCGACTGGATCGATACGTCAAGTGCCGAAACACACTCGTCGCACACCACGAATTTCGGGTTTACCGCGAGCGATCTTGCAATGCAGATACGCTGACGCTGACCGCCCGAGAACTGATGCGGATAGCGGTTGTACATATAGTTCTGAAGTCCGCAGGACTGCATCACCTTGAAGACGTATTCCTTCATCTTGGGTGAGCCGGGCTTGAAGAACTTGTGGGTGATCAAGCCTTCCTCAATGATCTGACCGACCGTCATACGGGGGTTGAGCGAAGAGTAGGGGTCCTGGAAGATGATCTGCAGATCCTTGCGGAGCAGACGCATCTCATCCTTGTTGAGACGGGAGAGATCGACGCCGATGTCGAGCATTTCCTCGTAGCGTGCGAATTCCTCGTCATCGGCATAAGCTGCCTTGGCGGCGGCGATTCTGCGATCTACGTCGGCAACCGAAGCGTTGAGCGCCTCGCATTCCTTCTCAAGGGCATCATAGGCAGCCTTCAGCTTGGCGATTTTGCTCGCATTTGCTTCTTGCTTGCCCTCTTCGTTCTCGAGCATTTCAATCTCGAGACGGTCATCGTTCAGCTGCTCATTCAGCCGAGCGATCTTCACGGTGTAGCCGTAGCGCTCGAGGAGCAGCTCGGAACCGAGCTGGGTATCACGAACGGTAAAGCCGCCGAGGATCTTGGCTACGTTGTCGAGTGCGGTCTTTGCTTCGGCAAGCGCGAGATTCTTCTCCTGAAGATCGAAGAAAGTGGCAGCCTCTCCCTGTGCATCGCACTTCTCGGTGAGCTGGCGGGCGCGTTCTTCAGCTTTTTGATACTTTGCAATATAGGCAGCTGAATGCTTGAGCGTATCCGAAATGTATGCGGGTGCGACGATATCAAGCGTGCGTCCGTAGTACATCGTGCTGCCTGCAGTCTGATCGTAGAGCTGAAGCAGTACACGCCCCAGCGTCGATTTGCCGCAGCCCGATTCGCCTACCAGACCGAAGGTCTCGCCCTCATAGATGTCGATAGAGATCTCCTCGTTGGCACGAACGTAGAGCTGTTCCTTCTGGAAAATGCCGGACTTGGCAAGGGGGAAGTACTTCTTAAGATTGTGGATCGACAGTAATTTTTTCATGTTCAGCACTCCTCCTTTCCGCTTTGTTCGGATAGAAACATCTGATCGACTGGTTCTCGCTTATCTTAGCAAGCGGCGGTTCTTTGTCGATGCATTTCTGCGTGCAGTACTTGCAGCGGGGTGCAAACTTGCAGCCCTTGGGCAGGTCGAGCGGATGAGGCACGACACCGGGGATAGGATCGAGCTTCGCGCGGTCATCGTTGAGACGGGGAATCGAGAACATCAGACCTTCGGTATAAGGATGGCTCGATTCGCAATCGGTGAAGATCACCTTTGCGGGCGCCTGTTCGACTACCTGTCCGCAGTACATAACGACGACGTCGTCTGCCATTTCATTGATGACACCGAGGTCATGCGTGATGAAGAGGATCGCCGTTCCGTTCTCACGCTGGAGGTCATTCATCAGCTTGAGGATCTGTGCCTGAATGGTAACGTCGAGCGCCGTGGTGGGCTCGTCGGCGATCAGGATGTCGGGCTTGCAGGCAAGCGCCATGGCGATCATGACACGTTGACGCATACCGCCCGAAAGCTGGTGAGGATACTGCTTGGCGACTGCCTCGGGATTCGGGATCTGTACGGCGCGCAGCATTTCGATGCACTTTTCCTCAGCCTGCTTCTTGTTCATGCCCTGATGGATCATGAAGGGCTCGGAGAGCTGGCGCTTGATCGAGAAGACGGGATTCAAGCTGGTCATCGGCTCCTGGAAGATGACCGAAATACGGTTGCCGCGGATGTTGTAAAGCTCCTTGGTGGGGAGATTTACGAGATCCTTGCCGTCAAAATTGACTTCACCGCCCGCAATATAACCGTTGGCATCGAGCAGACGGAGGATGCTCATCGACGAAACGCTCTTGCCTGAGCCCGATTCGCCCACGATTCCGAGCGTTTTACCGCGTTCGATCGTGTAGGAAACATCATTGACTGCCTTAACGGTGCCGTTTCGTGTCTTAAAATAGGTGTGCAAATTCTTTACTTCAAGTAAAGGCATTATTTTTCAACCTCCGATTTCGGATCCAGAACGTCTCTGAGCGTATCACCTATGATATTGATGCAGATGACGGTGACCGCAAGGAAGATAGCAGGGAAGAGCCATCTCCACCAGTAGTTCTGAATGACAATAGAGTTGTTGCATCCGTTCAGCATATTACCCCAAGTGGGTCGGGGTGCCATAACGCCGAAGCCCAGGTAGGACAGAGAGGTTTCGGTGAGCATACAGGTCGCGAAGTCGAGCGTGACCGATACGAGAATGACCGAAATGACGTTCGGCAGAATATGCTTGAATGCGATTCGGCTCTCTTTGATGCCCATCGATTTGGCTGCAGTGACAAATTCCTTTTCGCGTTCAGACAATATCTGACCGCGAACCAGTCGTGCAAGACCGGTCCAGGACAGGATACCGAGAATGATCATGATGATGAAGATTCGGGTATCTTCTTTCAGGTTACTTGCTTGCAATATAGCTGATAGGACTAAGGCGAAAGGCAGGAAGGGAATAGAGGAGAAGATCTCGGTGATACGCATGAGCAGCATATCGACGATGCCGCCGAAATAACCGGAGATACATCCGATGATGATACCGATGATCGTCGAAACGATGACGGCAACCGCACCGATGGTCATGGTCATTCGACCGCCGTTCATAACACGGTTGAAGATGTCGCGTCCGAGCTCGTCTGTACCGAAGATATAGCCGTTCAGACCGAAGGAATCGACGTATTCGCCGTCCTTGAAGGCGTAGTTCTGGAAACCGGTCGAAATGACGCGGTCAACAGCGCCCGGCTCTGTCAGCTCCTCGGGAATATCGGTCTGACCGAGCCTGCCGTTGCCCCACGCTACGATCGAGCCCTTGTCGGTTTCGAGCGTGAAGTGACGGGTGCCGGCAGAGAGTGCCACCGCGGTCTCACCGTCCGGGATCACGGGCGACTTCGATTCTGCGCCCATGGACATGACCTCGCCATCCTCCAAAAGGAGTGCGATGCTGTCGCCGGTTGCGGCGATATCGAGGACCTTGCGGTCGCCGATGTGCTCCCAAGTGCTTTCGCCGTTGTAAAGGTCGTACTGTTTGTTCTTGCCGACGACAAATTCGCCATCCTCGGTGATCGCAAACAGGTTGGTATTGGTAAAGCAGATCTTCTTAAAGACCTTGCCGTTTTCGATCTCGTCAAACATCGCGCCCAGGTTCTGCGCAGCAGAAGCAGAGTTGCCCCATGCGTAGAGCGTGCCGTCCTTCATGAGGATCGCAGTGACCTGATTGCCGCAGATGAGCTGAGATACCTGAGATACGTCGATTGTGCCGTCGATCAGCTCGTCGGGCTGAGTAAACTCAAAGAGGTCAGCCATACGTCCTTCTCGACCGAACTGTGCCAGGTCATCCTCGCCCCAAGCATAGATCTTGCCGTCTTCACCGATGGCAATGCAGTGGTCGGAGCCGGCTGCAGCGAATGCCATCGCAGTGTCGCTGATCTCTTCGGGGATGTTGAGGACATCCTTTGCGGGATCGTTGGAGAGCGGGTCATAGTAGCCCCAGACATGGAGCTTGCCGTTTTGGTCAAGACCGAGTGTGAAGGTGCCTCTCGACGAAATGGAGATCGGATTCTGTTTCATTTCGTTGGGCAGCTTCATCAGGCTCATGGTAGGCGCAACGTTCTTGTGCAGGACCTCGGTGTAAGAAAGGTCGATCGGCGCGATCATGGGTCCGATGAACACGAAGAGGAACATCGCGCAGAGCACGATCACTGCGCCGGTAGCGAGTGGCTTGCGGAAGAAGCGCTTGACTGCCAGCTTGGTAGGGCTGTCGTAGCGCTCGTCGGCAACCGTCATCTCATGCTGACCGCCGAAGAGACCACCGAGGAATACACGGCGGAAGGTCGTGCCCATAGATGAGTTTTTTCGCTTGGAGGCTGTTTTATTCGTATTATTCATTGCTCGCTGCCTCCTTTACTTGTTGACACGGATTCGGGGATCCGCGATACCGTATGCAAGATCTATGATCAGATTTCCGAGCAGACCGATGATGACGTAGAACATCTGAAGCAGGAGCACTACTTCAAAGTCCTTCGAGTTCAGCGAATTGATATAAATTCGTCCCATACCGTTCAGACCGAAAATGTTTTCAATCATAATCGAACCGGAGAAGATGCTGAGGAACCAACCGATCACGAGCGTGATGATCGGGATCAGTGCATTTCTCCATGCATGGCTGTAGATAACGACCTTTTCGCGCAGACCTTTTGCGCGTGCGGTGCGGATGCAGTCCATGCTAAGCGCCTCTGTCATAGATGCACGTACATAGCGGGTCATACCGCCCAGCGAAGACACCGTCATGACGATCAGAGGAAGTGCCATATATTTCAGCTCGTCCAGCAGCTTCTGAACACCGGTGTATTCCGAACCGGGGGTCTTCATGCCCGAAACAGGGAACCACCCAAGCTGCACGGCAAATAGCCATATAAACAGAATAGCCGTAATAAATATTGGGATACTGTATCCCACGATCGTGGCGACCTGAATCGCCGTATCTCGTTTTCCGCTGCGATGGACGGCGCAGAAAATACCCAAAGGAATTGTAATGCCAAGGGCTAAAATAGTGGAAAAAATGTTAAGAAAAATCGTGTTTTTCATTGGTTCTACGAGAACCTCTTCGGCAGGACGGTCCTGCTCATAGCTGAAACCGAAATCTCCCTGCAAAATACCTTGATAGGTGCCGTTGATCGGAACGACGCCGACCCATCCCAGATACCGCGTGATGACGTTCTGGTCTGAGCCGAGCTCCTTACGGAGCTCCTGATACTTTTCTTCAAAACCTGCGGGATCGTTTTTGTACTGATCCTTGAATTTATCCGCTTCGGCGCGTGCTCTGTCAAAGGGGATCATCGCATACACAAGGTACATCAGGAGAGAGAGGATTAGCAGTACAGCAACCATGTACCCCAATCTTTTCAGTATATATTTACCCATTTCATTCTCTCTTTCCGCTGTCCTTAGAAAAGGGCAGACTATAGTAAGATGGGGGCAACCCGAAGGTTGCCCCCAAATGCGGGGTTGCTTTTCAGATCGGTTATTGAAATGAATTCCAAATAACTTTAAAGCAACTTGTGCCTACATTATTCAGCGTTTGCGATGGTGCAGTAAAGCAGTGCATCAACGGGGCTCCAGAACGGGCTGGTTTCGAGGTTCTGGATCTTGGTGTTGTAGATGTCGAAGTAGTAGTTGGAGTACAGGGGGATGTCGGGCAGGAGTTCATTCCATCTTTCGATGTAAGCCTTCCACCACTGGTTGTACTCTTCGGTAGTGGTTGCGTCGTAAACCATTGCCATCGAGAGATAATCCATACCGAGCTTGCCGCCGGAAGCTGCAACAGCATCTTCATAGCTCATCTTGGTGTGGTTGCCGTCAGCGTCGTAGTAGGGGAATGCAACGTCGTACTCGTCGTACAGCTTGTTAACAGAGTAGGGGAAGAAGGTGGGATCGAGCGACCAGTTCCAAGAGTAGTCGTACACTGCGCTGTTCCAACCGGTTGCCAGGTTGTACATACCGTAGGTGGGAGTGCCGCCGTAGCCGTACTCGGCGTCACGGTAGAGCTCGCCCTGCAGCTTGGTGAAGTCACCGGTGATGGGACGAACGACCATACCGATTGCGGAGATGTTTTTGTTGCCAACCAATCTGGAGGTCAGCAGGTCGGTAACAGGGTTAGGAGTGGAACCGAACCAGTTGATTACGCAAGGCATATAGTATTCGCCGTTGATCTCAACCGTCTTGTATTCCTTACCGTCGGTGTTTGCAACAGAGGCGTAGGTCTTGTTAACGCCGTCGCAAGCTGCTGCTTCTTCAGCGGTCAGCTTCTTGTAACGAACGGTATCGGTGCCTTCAACGAAGGTTTCGCCCTTTTCGTTGTAGGTCCAGCCGCCGTCAACCAGTGCCTTCTTTGCATTTTCTACAGAGAAAGCGTACTCAACGAGGTCGATGTCCTTGCCGACTGCCTTCCACATATCGAAGTCAGGGGAGTAAGGACCGTATACAACGGTGCCGTAGCCGCCGGTGTATGCGCTTGCGAAGTCGTCAAGGTTCAGAACGTAAGCAACTGCCTTACGAACTTCAGCGAACATGGTGGGGCCGAAGTCGCATTCGAACTGAATCTTACCGTAGCCTGCTCTTTGGTAGTGAACTTCAGCGAACTTGCCGTTGCTTTCGTCAACAACAGCCAGTGCAGCAGCGGTGTCTTCGCCGCCGGTGATGCCTGCCAGGATGTCTACCTGACCGGACTTGAACTGGTCAAGCTGGGTCTCGGAAACGATCTTGGTGTAAACGATGGTCTTGATAGAGGGCTTCTGACCTTCGAAGTTGCCCGCGAAGTTGGGGTTCAGGGTCAGGGTAGCTTCCTTGGTGCTTTCATCCCATGCAGAGATGGTGTAAGCGCCCGAGTAGGGGTAGGTCTGCCAGTCGTAACGGGCAGCGGTGAGGTGAGAGGTCTTTTCGTAGGAAAGCGCGTCAGCCTTGGAATCAGCAGCTTTCTTGTACCACTCGTCGGAGAGGTAAGCGCCGTTGCCGTCGTCCTTTACCTCAACACCGGTACCGAGTACCAGCTCGAGAGCGTAGGGCGAAACTGCACCGTAGGTGTTAGCGTAGTAGTAGGGGTAGTAGCCTGCTGCTGCGCTGACGGTGATGGAGAACTTGTAGTCGCCCAGCAGACGAACACCCGAGAACTCCTTGGTTGCGCCCTCGACGGTTACGTCGGAGCCGCAGTAAGCATTGAAGGAATCAAAGCCTACGAATGCCATACCTGCCTGGCCGGAGTGTCCTGCATTTGCAGCAACAGGGGTGCTGAATGCGAGAACGTATGCAAGGTAGTTAGCTGCCTTGACTTCGGTGCCGTCACTGAACTTCAGACCGGGTTTGATCTCGATGGTGATCTCGAGGTCACCGGCTTCGGTTTCCTTTTCGGTGTGAGACTTAACTGCAGTCTCATTCCAAACGTATGCGCCGCCCTGGTTTCTTTCCATAGTGGAATAACCATTGGTCAGACCGTTGATGTCCTGGTCGGAAGCGCCGGCGGAACTTGCGCCGAAGCCGGGCCAACGAAAGTCGCCGGACAGCTCGGTAACGCTACCGACAATGACCTTGTTCTCGTTCTTTACGGTGTCGCCGTTGTCCTTTTTGGTACATCCGACAAAAGCCGAAGCCACCATAACGAGACCGAGAAACAAGCTTAAAATTTTCTTGCTCATAATGAAGCATCCTCCTAAAATTTTAATACCCATAGATTTTCTTGCGCTTGCGGGATCAGATAGAGAAACGGACCTTTCGAGCTTTCCCTGTTCAAGTCGAGCTGCCTGTTCGGTAAAGGAGCGCAAACTGCAAGCTATAGATATTGTTTGATATTATTCTATCATGTTTTATCGCATTTGTCAATCAATTTTTTACACAAAAACATTAAAATTGTGCGAATTTTGGTTGCCGCTCACCAAAACTTAATGTTATTTACAGAAACTGATGGAAATCTTTCATGTTTTTGTTGATTTGTAAATAAAGTATGATGCTCTTCGGTCGACTTGAGCAGCCTGCTTCCTTGGCGTTAGGATTCCTGAGATGATCACTAATTAAAAGTAAAACGGCAGGCGTAAAGCCTGCCGTTTTCATTCGCACTAAATCATTGCAAGTTTGTGGGCGCATTGTTTTCACGGTTGCCGACTTGCTTGTTTGGGACATAGTGCCGTCAGGACGAGCCGTAGCTGTCATAGCCGTTCCGATAGCCGTTGCCGCTTGCATTCGAGCCGTTCTTGCGATTGCGGATCGTACGGACGATCAGATAGATCGCGAGGATCGCAAGAACGATCATGATGATCACGGTCACCAGATCGCCTGCCGATATCGTTTTGCCGAACACGTTTTCCATCGTGTCGACGACGATAACCGTCGGAATACCGGTCTCTTCGGTAAACGACTTGAGCGCATTGCCGACCGATTCTTCGGAGATCGAGAGCGTCGTGTGATTGGTCAGGTGAGAGGGGATCGGACTTGCATCGCCCGAGCCCGATCGGAAAGACGATTCGAGGTTCAATCGGGCGACCTCGTCGGTCATCTTGTCCATCACCGCTGCAAGGTTGGAGCCCAGCGAATAGGCGTAATATTCGTCGTTGATCGAGTTGGTCACCGCGCGACCGAATGCGGTATATTCATCGCCGAAGAGCTCGTTGATCTCCGATCTGATGTTGTCGCCCACCCAAGCGATTGCATAATAGCCGTCCGCTTCCTCGTTGGTGAGAAATACGAGCAGTAAATTGTTCTCGTAGGCAGACGAAGCGCCGAACTCGGCGGCGTATTGCGTGTTGGCATATTCCTGAAAGGCGGCTTCGTCATACCTGATCTCGCCGCCGTTCGAAACGCTAGTAAAAGCAGAGCCGAAAAAGCTGATCAGACAGGCAACGACGAACACCAACAGGATGATCGGCATCAACAGCATTCCAAAGAGACCGCCTAAGCAGCCTCCGCCGCCTCCGTAGTATCGGCGTCCGAACATTCCCCCTCTGTAATAGGGTCTGTGCGGACCGCGCGGTCCCATTCCGAAACCGCCGTAAGGTCTTCTGCTGCCGTGAGAGCCGCCTCCGAAGCCGCCGCCGCGGCTGCCGCCGCTGCGTCCTCCGCGCGAACCTCCTCCAAATCCTCCCCCTCGGGAGCCTCCTCCGGGACCCGGCATATTCATTTCCTCGCTTTCATTATTGATATATTCTGGGATTAGTATAACCGCATATTCTGAACCGAATATGAACAAATCGAACAGTTTGGGAGTTTATTCTCTTTTCCGACCGATCGGTTTATTGCCATTCGATCTTTCTGTCCTTGAAGTAATAGATCCTGTCGTGCTCGTTCACTTCTCTGAGCACTCTGCAGGGATTGCCTACGGCGACCACGTTGTCGGGCAGATCTTTGGTGACGATGCTGCCCGCACCGACGACCACGTTGTCGCCGATGGTGATGCCGGGCACGATGACTACCCCCGCACCGATCCAGCAGTTTTTGCCGATGTGCACCGATGCGTTGTACTGATAGCCCTGTTCTCTCAACTCGGGCAGGATCGGGTGTCCCGCCGTAGCAACTGTTACGTTAGGACCGAACATCGTGCAGTCGCCCACGTAAATGTGCGTGTCGTCCACCAGTGTCAGGTTGAAGTTAGCGTAGACCTGCTTGCCGAAATGAACGTGACGTCCGCCCCAATTGGCATGAAAGGGGGGCTCGATGTAACAGCCCTCGCCGATTTCGGCAAACATTTCCTTGAGCATTTTCGTTCGCTTTTCGCCCTCCGAGGGACGGGTGGCATTGAAATCGTATAGTTTTTCAAGGCAGAGCGTCTGAGCCTTCATGATCTCTTCTTCGCCCGGCAGATAGAGGTTACAGCCGTGCATTTTTTCTTCCATGGTCATTCTTTTGCATTCCTCCCGATGTGTCCGTCTATGCTGCAATGGTATCATTGTAGCATAGATGGAACGGGAAGTCAATATGCAGGCGTTTGTTTTTTTTGATCGACCGCGAAAACCGAGCAGACACAGCAGACGGGACACCCGACGAGCAGGTGCACGGTTGTCGGTATCTGTACGCTTTCGTCGTAAACATATCCGCAGACATTGCATTCGTACTTCATCTGTTGCGCCTCCGATAGGAATTGTCTGGCGTAGTATTGCTCGTTTTCATGTCGATTATTTCAGCGCAAATGCCAAGGAATGTCCATCCCGCCCCATTGCGGTGTAAATGAGTTTTCGGAGAGGTTGACTTGTCAAAAAAGCGGTTTTTTTGCGTTTGTTTGTACGAAATTTTATATTTGGCTCAATTTGCCTATTGCATTTTCTGAGAATGTGTAGTATAATTGGAAATGAAAAATCAGGCGGTTGTATCGCGTTCGCTAATACTTAAGGCAAAACCGAAGAAAGGTAGAAGTTCATATGAAGATCCTGATTCTGACCAATCATTCATTCATGCTCTACCGGTTTCGCCTTGAGCTCATCCGAAAGCTGATGGAGACGCATGAGGTCGTACTCAGTATGCCTTTCGTGGGGCATGAGGATGACTTCAAGGCACTCGGCATTCGTTGCATCGAGACCGATGTCGATCGTCGCGGCATCAATCCCGCAAAAGAATGGAAGTTGTTTTCTGCCTATCGTAAGCTCCTGAAGGAAGAGAAGCCCGATCTGGTGATCACCTATTCGATCAAGCCCAACATTTACGGCGGCATCGCTTGCCGTATGGCGAATATTCCTTACTGCGCGAACGTGCAGGGTCTGGGCGCCGCATTCCAGACCAAATGGCTGTCTTCGATTGTGACGGTGCTCTATAAGTGCGCCTTTGCAAGAGTGAAAACCGTGTTCTTCGAGAATGAGGGCAACGCCGCTATATTCCGCGAGAAGAGAATCATCCCTGCCGAGAAACAAACGCTGCTCCGCGGCGCGGGTGTCAACCTGGAGAAATATCCGCTCACGCCGTACCCTGCAGGTGATCAACTGCATTTCCTGTATTTGGGTCGTATCATGCGGGAGAAGGGAATTGACGAGCTCTTTACGGCTGTTCGACTTCTTCACGCCCGATACGGCAGTCTGATAGTGCTCGATCTCGTAGGCTTTTTTGAGGATGAGTACAAGGAGCAGGTGGAGGCACTGGAAGCCGAGGGCATCGTGCGCTTTCACGGCTTTCAGTCGAACCCCGTACCCTTTTATGCGAACGCCGATTGTGTGGTGCTCCCGAGCTATCACGAGGGCATGAGCAACGTGCTGCTGGAGGCCGCCGCGATCGGACGTCCCGTGATCACCAGCGATATTCCCGGTTGCCGCGAAGCGGTGGAGGAAGGGAAGAGTGGTTATCTCTGCGCAGTCAGGGATGCCGATAGCCTGTACCTGCAAATGGAGCGAATGATGCGGCTTACGCGAACCGAGCGTGAAGCGATGGGGCTTGCCGCCCGCGCGAAAATGGAGCGAGAATTTGACAAAGAGAAGGTTGTCTCCGCAACGGTGGATGCGCTGCTCGGAAGCGGGGGGGGACAAGATGATCGGACTGGTTGCGCTGTGTGTCGGTTCGGCACTGCTGTTGTATTTGTCGCAGTGTCGGAATCCCATCGAAGCTCAGCTGGAGGAAGTGGGCAATCGGCATTTCTTCGGTTACCGCGCGGATGTTTTTTTGGTCATTGCAATATTGTGGATGACCTGCTTTTCATTTTTGCGGACAAGTTATAATGACACTGCCACTTACATATTTTTTTGGAAAACAGCGCCGACTACATACGAATTTATCGAGGCGGGCGGTTTATTGGATTGGACGGGAAACCCTCTGTCTGATTTATATCAGTCTGTCATGCACGATTTGATTGACAACTATCACATCTATTTCTTTTTTCCCGCTATCGCAAATACTTTTGCGACAACCAAACTCTTCAAACGCTATTCGGTCAATCCTGCACTGAGCGTTTTGATCTTCTTTGCGATCGGCACCTACGTCATGTATATCGCGGCGATCAAGCAGAGTATAGCGCTCTTCTTTTTGCTGCTCAGCATTCCATATGCCGAAGAGAAAAAGTATGTAAGATTCTATCTGTTGGTTTTGGTTGCAATACTCTTCCATACGCATGCATTTATGTTTGTCATTCTTCCGCTGTTGTTCGGTAAGCCGTGGGGAAAGACGACTTGGGCTTTCCTGGGGCTTACGCTCTTCGGAATGGTCACGTACGACACGACCTTCGGTGCCTTTATGGAATTTGCTCAGTCGATTGGAGCATTGGTTGCGGAGATCGAGCTGTTTGACGGGCATCAGATCAACATTTTGCGAGTGGCGGTTTATTGGGTCCCGGCTATCCTGTGTTTTATTTTCCGTAAGCGGTTGTTTGAAGATTCCTCCCGTATAGAAAATTTATTTGTGAATATGAGCCTTGTCAGTGCATTCATTCTGACGTTGGGGCTTGTTCAAGGCGCCAACCTGTTTGCGCGAATGGCGGCTTACTTTGAGGTAGGCATGGCGATCGCGCTTCCTTGGCTCATACAAAAGCTCTTCGCAAAGGAATCTGCAAATCTCGTTTCACTGATCGCAGGAGGCGTGTATTTTGTTTACTTCCTGTACGAACACGCAGTGTCGAAGTCCTTCGGTACTGACTATGCCGCGATTACACTGCCGCAGTTCATCACAAACCTGTTTTCGTAGGAGATGCTATGAAAAAAGTAAGCGTTATTATGGGTATTTACAACTGTGAGCAGACATTGGAAGAAGCAGTTGCATGCATCCGGAATCAGACATATACCAATTGGGAATTAATTCTGTGTGATGATGGCTCGACTGACAACACATATGCCATTGCCAAGATGATTGCCGAGGCTTGCCCTCATCAAATTAAACTCCTGCGAAACGAGCACAATTGCGGCTTGAATCATACACTCAATCGCTGCTTGGGAGTTGCAACCGGCGACTACATTGCTCGAATGGACGGTGATGATCGCTGTAGCCCGGAACGTTTTGCTATTGAAGTTGAGGTACTGAACGCAGATCCTGCAATTGCGATCGTCAGCACGGATATGGAACACTTTGATGAGCTTGGCACGTGGGGGCGTCAAAATCACCCGGAATATCCGAAGCCGGAAGACTTTATTCATGGAACTCCCTTCTGCCATGCACCGTGCATGGTTCGCAGAGAGGCGTATGAAGCGGTCAATGGATACTCAGAAGATGAATGCTATTTGAGAGTGGAAGATTATCACCTGTGGGTAAAGATGTACAGGGCAGGCTTTCGAGGGAAAAATATTCCACAGATCCTTTATCAGATGCGCGATGACCGAAATGCCTATGGTCGCAGAAGATTCACCTATCGAGTTAATGAGGCACGTGTAAAAGCTTTGGCTGTAAGAGAGCTGAAGTTACCCTTGAGTGGTTACCTCTATGCATTTCGCCCTGTTTTGGTTGGCTTACTTCCTGCAAGAATATATGATCGACTTCACAAAAGAAACTTAAAGGAAAAATAGACCATGACAAAAATCCTCTTCCTGATCCACGACCTCGGGCAGGGCGGTGCCGAGAAGGTGCTTGTGAATCTGGTCAACAACATGGATCGGTCAAAATTCGACATTTCGGTCACGGTTCTCTTCGGCGGCGGCGTGAACGAGCAGTTTTTGAAGCCCGATATTCATTTCAGAGCCGTCTTCCCGAAGGAGATCCCCGCCAACAGCAAGCTGATGAAGTTGCTGTCGCCTGCACAGCTCCATAAGCTGTGCGTCAAGGAACACTACGACATTGAAGTGTCCTATCTGGAAGGACCTTCGGCACGGGTCATCAGCGGTTGCAGGAATAATGATACAAAACTCGTTTCATGGATTCACGTAGAGCAGCACACCATGGACAAGTTGGCAAAATCATTTCGAAGCGAAAAGGAAGCTCGGGAGTGTTATGACCGCTTCGACCAAACCGTTTGCGTGTCCCGTTATGTTCATGATGATTTTTGCAGGATTCTTGACTTTGAAAAGCCTTGCTGTGTTTTATACAACACCGTTGAATCGGACAGAATTTTTTCTGCTGCTCAAGCCCCCGCTTCGGAGCTTGCTGATGACCCAAAGATTCGTTTGGTTGCGGTTGGAACGCTGAAAGAATCCAAAGGCTATGACAGACTGCTGCGGATCGTAAAGCGGTTGAAAGACGAGCGTTATCCCGTCCGACTGTATATTCTTGGTATTGGTCCTGAGCAGCAGACGCTTGAAAAGTATGTCGGGGACAATGCGCTGGATGATTCCGTGATTTTCCTTGGTTATCAGACCAACCCCTATAAGTATGTCTCCAAGTGCGATCTGTTCATCTGCGCCAGCCATGTGGAGGGCTTCTCCACCGCCGCAACCGAGGCATTGATCGTAGGCACGCCTGTTTGCACCGTGGAAGTCTCCGGCATGAAGGAAATGCTGGGCGAGCAGGGCGAGTGGGGAATTGTTACCGAGAACAGCGAGGAAGCGCTGTATCAGGGCATCAAGCGGCTACTGGACGACCCGGCACTGCTTGCCTATTACAAGGAAAAAGCCATAGAACGCGGCAAACGGTTCTCCACCGAAGAGACCGTCCGTGCCGTGGAAGAAATGTTGCTGAATTTGTGAGGGAGATGCGATAATGGCAGATTTGATTAGCATAATTGTACCGGTCTATAATGTCGCTGCGGATCTGCCCCGGTGTCTTGACAGTATTCTGGCGCAAACGTATCCTCGTGTTGAGATAATTGCCGTGGACGACGGTTCTCCGGATAATTCGGGCGTGATTTTAGATGAATACAGCCAAAAAAATGCCAATATCCGTGTAATCCACAAAGAAAACGGCGGCGTGACCTCTGCACGACTGCGCGGTGTGGCGGAGGCAAGCGGAAACTGGATTGGATTTGTGGATGGCGATGACGAGATCGAATCGGATATGTTCGAACGTTTGCTGAATAATGCGCTGAAGCATGATGCAGAGATCTCCCATTGCGGCTATCAGATGATTTTTTCGGACGGTAGAGTGAATTATTTCCATAACACAGGGCTTCTTGCGAAGCAAGATAAGATAACAGCTCTGCGCGAGCTGTTATCCGGCTCAATGCTTGAGCCGGGCCTGTGGAACAAGCTCTTCCACAAGAACTTGTTCCACAGCTTGTTACACGACAAACTGATGGATACAGGCATTAAAATCAACGAAGATCTGCTGATGAATTTCTATCTGTTTTCTGCTGCAAATACCCTGATCTTTGAGGATTGGTGTCCCTATCATTATATTGTGCGTGGATCATCTGCTTCCCGCTCAAAAATAAATCGGCATAAGATTTATGATCCAATCCGTGTGAAAGAAATTATCAGGCAGTCAGTAGGCGATGAGCTGTGTGACGATGCCCGAAGGGCATACATGAATACCTGCGTGAATGTATATCATTCGCTGCTGTTTGCCGAAAAAAAATATCGAAATGATCTGCGAAGCGTGCGAGATTTGTTAAAGGCGGAATCATCTGCATTCGTGCTGCTTGGAAAGAAACGTGCATTGATGGCACGGCTTATTACCAAGATGCCGTTCTTGTATAAACGGATTTATTTTTTATATAGCAGATGCTTACAGAAGAGCGCCTACTCTTAAAGGAGGTCAATTGTGGAGAGCTTGCCTTTGATCAGCGTGATCGTTCCGGTCTACAAAGTAGAAGCATACCTCGACCGTTGCGTGGAATCGATCGTGAACCAGACCTACCGCAATCTTGAGATCATCCTGGTGGATGACGGCTCACCCGACAATTGCCCTGCAATGTGTGACGCTTGGGTGGAAAAAGACAGCCGCATCAAGGTTATCCATAAGGAGAACGGCGGCTTGTCCGATGCTCGCAATGCGGGTATGGCGGTGGCTACGGGCGAATATGTTGCCTTTATAGATAGCGATGACTGGGTGCATTCGGAATACATCTCCCTGCTGCACGAAGCAGCAAAAGCGCATGATGCGGCGATTGCGGCATGCGATTTCAGATTTGTTTATGAGCATGATGCGATAGAAAATGAGCCTGTTACGGCACAGAGTGAATGCTGCACAGCGGAGCAAGCCATTGAATCCCTGATGCAGAACAGACGGTTTCGGGCTGTGGTTTGGAACAAGCTGTACCGTCGGGACATCCTGAAAGGCGAGCAGTTCCCGGTGGGGCGATATCACGAAGACGAGTTTTTCACTTATAGGATGCTGGATAAGGCAGAGCGCCTTGCGTATGTGGATGCACCGCTGTATTTCTACTTCCAGCGTCCTGGCAGTATCATGAATTCGGTTTCCATCAAGCATCTGGATGCGTTGGACGCCTATTTGGAGCGACTTGAACTGTTTCAGATCAAGTATCCCGGACTGTACCGAAAGGATAAAGTGACCTTTTGTGTTGCCTGTGTTTCATTTTACTGTCAATCCCTGCAGCAACATGGCAACGAAAAAAAACAGATGCAGATGCGGATTCGGGAATGCCGCGAAAAGGTTCACTTTTCTGCTGCGGAGATACGAGCACTCCCTCTGCGCAGCGCGATTTATGCACTTGGAACCGAATATGGTCTGCATCCTTTGTGCGTGATATTGAATTTGATGC
>CAYRQA010000016.1:0-20139 GCA_964426285.1 uncultured Lachnospiraceae bacterium
GGGAGGGGAGCTCGAGGGGAGGGCGAAAACTTCGGTGTTTGAGATGGTTTCGCCCTCCCCTCGATTATGCGAAAGATTTTCACGTATCTTTCAAGAAGGTTTCTGCCGGGGTATGGGGCAGCGCCCCATATAATCAATTACTTCAGCAACCCAACATTCTTCATCGCATTCAGCAGCTTCACCTTATTCGCATCCTCCATCTCGCAGAGTGGCAGACGGAGCTCTTCGGAGCAGAAGCCCATAGCCGCCATGGCGGTCTTTACGGGGATGGGGTTGACCTCGCAGAAGAGGGCATTGGCGAAGTTCAGCAGTTTGAGCTGAAGCTCGGCGCTCTCCTTGACCTTGCCGTCGAAGTAGAGCTGACAGATATCGTGCGTTTCCTTGGGCATGGGGTTCGCCAGCACCGAGATAACGCCCTTGCCGCCGAGCGAGAGGATGGGCACGATCTGGTCGTCGTTGCCGCTGTAGACGTCGAAGCTGTCGCCGTACTCGGCAATGGTCTGTGCGATCTGCGAGATGTTGCCCGATGCTTCCTTGATGGCAACGAGATTTTCGCAGTCAGCCAGTTCCTTGTAAACGGGCAGGGTCAGGTTGCAGCCGGTGCGCGAGGGCACGTTGTAGAGGATGCCGGGGCAGTCAACATTCTCGGCGATCGTCTTGAAGTGGCGGATCAGTCCCTTTACAGATGCCTTGTTGTAGTAGGGGGTCACGAGGAGCAGACCGTCTGCGCCTGCATCTGCGGCGAATTTGGAGAGCTCGAGGGCATACGAGGTATCGTTGCTGCCCGTACCTGCGATGACAGGCACGCGGCGATTCACCTTTTCAATCGTGTATTCGATGCATTTGCGATGCTCTTCATCGGAGAGCGTAGAGCTCTCACCGGTAGTACCGCAAATGACGATGGCGTCGGTTTGACCTGCGATCTGGAATTCGATCAAGCGGCCGAGGGCGTCATAGTCAACAGCTCCGTCGAGAAAGGGGGTAACGATGGCGACGGCGCTTCCCGTAAAAATGGTTTTCTTTTTCATAATAGTCGACCGATCCTTCTGAATAAACTTTCGTCTCGGCTTTTTCAAGAAAAAACCGAAAAACGATTGCAAAAAAACGAATTTTGATTTATAATGGATAGGCGGACAGGCGTGCGCAAGAATGCCTGTCACTGTCACAAATTCTTACATTTTTTCTATCATTATGTTAGCATAAACGATCGAATTTGTCAAGGAGTTTTTATGATTTCGAATATCAAAAGTCAAACAAATCTGACCCTTCACGATTTCTGGTACGACCTGCCGGAGGAGCTGATCGCGCAGGAGCCTTCCCCCGAAAGAGACGGTTGCCGTCTCATGGTAGCCCACCGCGACGGCGAGCAGATCGAGCACCGTATCTTCCGTGATCTGCTCGATTATCTGAAGCCGGGAGACTTGCTGGTCATCAACGATTCAAAGGTCATTCCCGCCCGTATGATCGGCAAAAAAGCAGATACGGGCATCGATATGGAGGTACTGCTGCTCAAACAGCATTCGCTTGATACGTGGGAGGCGCTCACCCGTCCGGGCAGACGTGCGAAGATCGGCACTACCATTTTATTCGGAGACGGGCTGCTTCGTGCAGAGGTAGTTGACGTAATAGAGGGTGGCAACCGCATCCTGCATTTCGACTATGATCACAGTGAGGGCGACATCTACACCATCCTCGATAAGATCGGCAAGATGCCTCTCCCTCCGTACATTACCAAGCCGCTCGCACATAACGATCAGTACCAGACGGTCTACGCAAAAGAGCGCGGCTCTGCTGCAGCACCGACTGCGGGGCTGCATTTTACGCCCGAGCTGCTCGATGCGATCAAAGCCAAGGGCGTAACGGTCGCTCCCGTCATGCTGCACGTGGGGCTCGGCACCTTCCGTCCCGTGAAGGAGGAGTACATACGGGATCACCTCATGCACAGTGAATTTTTCACGGTCAGCGAGGAAAGCGCCCACGCCATCAACTCGGCGCGCGCGAGCGGCGGTCGCATCATCGCCGTCGGAACGACTTCCTGCCGTGTACTCGAAAGCGCATCCGACGACAACGGCATCGTTCACCCGATGCAGGATGATACGCAGATCTTCATCTATCCCGGCTACCGTTTCAAGGCGGTCGATGCGCTTGTCACCAACTTCCACCTGCCCGAATCGACCCTGCTGATGCTGATCTCGGCATTTTCGAGCCGTGAATTCATGCTGAGTGCCTATCATGAGGCGATCAAGGAAAGATACCGTTTCTTCTCCTTCGGCGATGCGATGCTGATCGTATAGGTGATTTTGTTGGGGTCATTCACGAATGACCCGCGGGCGATTCGTGAATCGCCCCTACGTTCACATACCCCGTATATAAGGTTGGCATTCGTGCATACATATTTCCTTTTGATTTACGAACACTAATCGTGCAAGACAGAAAGGATGATAGCTATGCTCGATCCAACCCAAAAGCTCAAGAAAGCGCCCGCACCATCTCCCTTGCCGACCGATCTTCCGCCCGCCGCTCAACCATCCGACCTCCCGCTTCCCAGACACCGTCCCGGCGAACCGCTCATGTACGATCCGCCCGCCAATGGCGTGGAGATATTCCCGATCAGTGATCCCGACCGCACGCACATCCAATAATTCAACCCGCCTGTTGCATTTGCAACAGGCGGGTTGTGGTTATGTGGGATTATTCGGGCTTTTTGATAAAGTCCTTGACCATGTCGTAGATACCCTGCGCGAGGATGCTGTACTGCTCGTTCTGGGGATGCAGACCGTCGCCGTCCTCGAACATTTCGGGATGGTTTTCAGAGAAAGTGAAGACGTCGATAATCTGGCAATTGTTCTCGGCTGCAAGCTGCTGGATTAGCGGGTTGCCGTAGCGTTTTATTCGCTGTGTCCAGTCAGAGCCCAACCATGCGTCCTGCGGTACGGTGGGAAGGGTGGTCCAGATGATCTGTACGTCGGGATTTGCCGCGCGGAAATCGTTGATCAGCTTTTCGCCTGCCGCAAGGAAGTTTTCGGTACGCTGAGGATTGGTCCAATCCTTGTATTTGGAATCGTCCCATTTTTGAGTGCGGCAGTCGTTGGTGCCGAGCATGGCGATGACGACGTCGGGCGCTGCCTCAAGGCTCATGTTGTAATAGTTATGCTTGAGGATGCTCTGGGTGTCGGTCTCGATCAACGAGTGGCTGGGTGCGCCGTATTTTTCGACGTAGTAGTCGTAGCCGAGCAGGCGTTGTAAATAAACGGGATAGTTCATCATCGAAGTGTCGCTCGAGTTAGTGCCGTAGGTGATGCTGTCACCGAGGCAGGCGACCTTGATGAGGTCCTTTTCAGCCGAAATATCGAGCTCGTCAAGTCCGTCGGGCGAATTGCGGAGCGCTTCTGCGAAGGCTTCACCTGCCGCAAGAACGGAGCAAGCATTGTTGCCTGCCAGTACGACAGTTCCGTTTTCGAGGAGGCTTGCGGTGTATGTACCTTCGGAAGCGAATGCCTCGGTGTAAGCGGCGTCATCATCGGCGAGCGCAGTCTTGCCGAATAGGATGGTCTTAGTGCCGTCGGGGATACGGGTCGTATCGGGAACGATCTCGGGGCGTTTGCCGGTGGCACCTTCGATGAGGTCGGCGAAAACCTCTACGGTGTCGGCATATTTAGCCGCCTGGATCTGCTTGTCGTTCACAGTGGCGCTTTCCTTGGCGTAAACGATGGTGTACGCCGAAATGGGCGTGCCCGCGACCTTCACGTCGACGCATTTGTAATTGTAGAGCAGATCGAGGGGGACCTTGCCCGCATTGTCACCGCTGAGATAGGTGTTGATGAAATATTCAGCGGCGGCGCTCAGTGCGCTGTCCATGGTGGCGGCGACCACGATCTTATAACCGTTGTCGGCATCGCCGCTCAGTTTCACGAGGAAATCGCCGGTATTCAATCTGCTCATGGCTTCCTGAGATTCGGGGCGGGCGGTATTGCCTACGAGGATCTCGTTTTTGGGTGCTTCAGTGCTGTCTTCCTGCACGGTCAGCGTAATGCCTGCTGCGGAGAGAGCCGAGTGGATCTTCGAAGCCGCCTTGCGTTCGGCATCGGTTTCCTTGGCGGGCTGAACGATCACGAAGTCATCGGTGATGGCAAGCTCATTGGCATTGGTCTCGTCATCGGGGGTCTTGTCATTGCCGCAAGCGAGGATCATGCCTGCGCACATGGAAAGGGTTAGGAGCATACACAAGAGTCGCAAATATTTTTTCATAAATTTGCATCCTTTCGTTTGGAATTTGATATGCTCCCATTGTAGCATAAAAAAAGAAGAATTGCAACAAAAATTCAAGAATTCACCTTGAAAAATTTGAAGGAATTTACTATAATAAAAGAAATACGAGCCAAGACAGGGAAAGGGAGACCTAAATGGAAGCATTATACGAAAACGAGCTGTCTCGTGAATACCCCTTCAAGGGAAAAATATTCGATATCGCCGTCTGCGAGGCAGAGCTGGCCGACGGTCGAAAGGTGCGCCGCGACGTGATCTGTCACTCGGGCGGTGCCTGCATCCTGCCGCTCTACGACGACGGCAGTGTGACGCTCGTGCGTCAATACCGCTACGGAGTGTCGGAGGTGACGCTTGAAGTGCCCGCAGGCAAGCTCGAGATCGGTGAAGACCCGTTGGAGGCGGTGAGACGGGAGCTCTCGGAGGAGACGGGCTGTACGGCTGACGAGATCATCCTCCTCGGCAAGGACTACGCTTCGCCCGCGATCCTCAGCGAGATCATCTACGTCTACCTTGCACGCGGTCTGCACGAGGGCAGTCAGCATCTCGACCCGGGCGAATTTCTCGAGCTCGTCCGCATCCCGCTCACCGAGGCGGTCGACATGGTCATGCGCGGCGAAATCAAGGACGGCAAGACCCAGATCGCCCTGCTCAAGGCGGCGATGCTTGGGGCTCTGCCCCAACCCCCACCAAGGGCTCTGCCCTTGAATCCCGCTTAAGAACCCTTTTGAAAAAGGGTTCTTAAGGATCTCCTAAAACTTTATTAAAGCGCGGAAATACTTTCCGCGCAGGATAAATTAATTGCTCCGAATGAAGGACTACGGTGTCCCTCATTCGGAGCGTTTTTATTCGATTCCATCAGACTCCGTGAGGGAGGGGCTTGCTCCTCCCGCCGCGCAGAGCTTATTTAATCCTCTTCATCCTCGCGACAAAGAACCCGTCGCTCCCTTTTCCGTCGGGGAAGAGGGTGAGCATTCCGTTTTCCGCCGAAATCGTGCCGTATTCGATCGGATCGGCGGCAAATTCGGGGTGGTTTGAAAGAAATGCCGTGACGACCGCTTCGTTTTCGGCTTTTCTGAGCGTGCAGGTCGAGTAAATGAGCAGTCCGCCGACCTTCGCATAAGGCGCGGACGCTTCGAGGATTGCCGCTTGCAGAGGCGGGAGCGCTTCGATGGATGCCTTGTCCTTGTAGCGCAGGTCGCTCTTCTTCGAGAGCACGCCCAGTCCCGAGCAGGGCACGTCGCAGAGCACACGGTCGAGCTTGCAGACCAGTTCATCGATCGTTTTCGACGAATCATGTGCCGTCGCCTCGATGATGTCGATGCCCAGCCGTTTTGCACCGTCGGTAATCAGTGGCAGCTTGCTTTCGTGCAGGTCAAACGAGTGAATTTTGCCGCGATTTTTCATGTGCAGGGCAATCGAAAAGGATTTTCCGCCCGGACAGGCGCAAACGTCGGCGACCTCCATGCCCTCCTTCGCATCAAGCAGTGTTGCCGCAAGCTGTGATGCACTGTCTTGCACGAAGCATTCGCCCGTCTGCAGGGCGGTGAGTGAGGACACAGGGCAATTCTCGGTCAGTCGAATGGCATCGGGCAGATGTTCGAGTGTTTCCCATCCGCAGGTGAGTGTCGCCCCGAGCGCATCGCGCGTTGTTTTGAGCGTGTTTACGCGAAGGGTCAGCGGTGCGGTGACGTTGACCGCTTCGCAGAGCGATTCGAGCTTATCGGGGTAGTCTGCCTGCCACGACCTGAGAATCCACAGCGGGATCGAGTGGCGCACCGAGAGCGATTCGGGGCTGTTGCCCTTCGGGAAGGGAAGTGCATCCTTTTCACGCACGGTTCGCCGCAGGATGGCGTTGATCAGCCCTTTCGTGCGTGCGGCATAGCGGGAAGCGAGCTTCACGCACTCGTTTACGGCGGCGCTGTCGGGGATGCGATCCATGTAGAGGAGCTGGTAAAGCCCGAGCCGAAGCAGGATAACGACGGGCAGATCAAGCCGACCGATCGATTTGCCCGTGTAGCGGACGATCAGATGGTCGAGCGACAGCTTTCGCTCGATCACGCCGTAGACGAGCGCAGTCAAAAATGCGCGATCCTCGGACGAGAGGGAAAGGCGCTCCAGCTCGGCATCAAGTGCGAGCGATGCAAATTTATTCTCTTTTTCGATGCGCACGAGCAGCTTGTAAGCAATTTCGCGAATATTGGTATCTTTCATATAGCAACCCGAGCCGCACAAGTATTTGTGCGGCTTTAAAAAAGTTCTTTGCGTCGCTTTCTTTCAAGAAAGCGGGCGGAGCTCGAGGCAGAGCCTCGAATACGATTAAATCAATTCCCCAAATGATCGCCGAGGGCGATCTTTTTTCCGTTGATAAAGGCGGCGGCGGACATACGGGACTTGCCTTCGGGGAGGACGGTGAGCAGTTCGAGCACACCCAAGCCGCAGGCGACGGCGATCGAGCCGTCGAGGGCGATCACTTCACCGCAGGCGGAAGATTCGGGACGTGGAAGCTCGCTCACACGCGCAGAGACGACCTTCAGCAGCTTGCCGTTCAATTTTGTGAAAGCCAGCGGAACGGGGGAAAGTCCGCGGATGCGGTTGTGGAGCAGCTCGGCAGACTGCGTGAAATCGAGCAGACAGTCGGCTTTTTCGATCTTTGCGGCATAGGTGGCGAGGGAATCGTCCTGCTTTTCGGGCACGATCTCGCCTGCTTCGAGCTTTGCGAGCGTAGAGCAGATCAGCTCAGCGCCGAGCGACGCCAGTCGGTCGTGAATCACTTCGAAATTGTCCTCGGGCGCAATGGGAAGTACTGCTTTTTCGAGCATATCGCCCGTGTCGAGCCCCTGCGCCATCTGCATGGTTGTGATACCTGTTTCGGCACAGCCGTCGATGATCGCACGCTGCATGGGGGCAGCGCCGCGATAGGCGGGGAGTAGCGAGCCGTGTACGTTCACACAGCCGAATTTCGGCGTGTCGAGAATATACGCGGGCAAAATCTTTCCGTAAGCCACCACCACGATCACGTCGGGCGAAAGTTCGTTAAGTTCGGGCAAAAACGCCTCGTTTATGAGCGTTTCGGGCTGAAATACAGGCAAACTAAGCTCGAGCGCCGCTGCTTTCACGGCAGTCGGACGCACCTGCATTCCGCGGCCCTTCTGCTTGTCGGGCTGAGAAACGACGCCCACGACCTCGTGTACCTTGGCGAGTGCGCGAAGCGAAGGCACGGCGAAATCGGGCGTGCCCATGAAGAGTACGCGCATCAGTTGTCCTCCATCAGTTCTTTAATCTCGTCACGGTTGAGCATCCGCTCAGCCACGTCGGGATAGAGCTTGCCGTCGAGATGGTCAAGCTCGTGCTGGAAGGCGCGAGCGAGCAGCCCTTCGCCGGTGACTTGGTAGCGCTCGCCCTTGCGATTTGTCGCTTCAACGGTTACCTCATTTGCGCGGGTGCAGATGCCCCACTTGCCGGGGAGCGAGAGACAGCCCTCGTGACCGGTCTGCGAGCCGCTCGAGGCGACGATCACGGGGTTGATCATTTCGTAGACCTCGCCTGGCTCGACCTCGACGACGACGATGCGGCGGAGCACACCGATCTGCGGTGCGGCAAGCCCGACACCACCGGCTCTGCGCATGGTGGCGATCATGTCGTCGATGAGGATCTGGATGCGGGGGGTGATCACGTCGACCTTTCGGGAAATTTTGCGAAGAGTGGGATCCTCTTCGGTAAGGATGTTCAGAATAGCCATGGTTTTTTCCTCCGGAAAAATGAATAATGAATGATTTCGGTACGATTTTCTTCGAAAATCGGCTCCCTCAGTTACGGCTTACGCTGTGACAGCTCCCTCGGAGAGGGAGCCTTGGGCTTAAGGCTCCGCCTTAAGAATCCGCCAAACTTTTTTGAGAAAAAAGTTTGGATCAAAAAACTTTAATAAAACAATTCTTCCTGCGCCGCAAGTATTTGCGGCGCTTATCTAAAGTTTTTGGAGTTCCAAGGGCAGAGCCCTTGGTGGGGCGGCGCCCCACATCAAATACTGCTCGGATTCATATCGATGACGCAGGTGATCTTTTTGGCGTACTTTTGCGAGTGCTCGGCAAGGAGGGTGGAGAGGAGGGCACGGGTGCGGGCATTGGCACGACACTTGACGATCAGGCGCATACGGTAGACCTCGTTGAGCTTGTAGACAGGTGCGTCGAATGGACCGAAGAGGATCATCGAAACGTCCTTCCAATCGCCCTCAAGCATTTGTCTGAGCCGCAGGGTGAGGGCGGTCAGTGCATTCTGGAGCATCGCTTCATCGGCACAGGAGAGCTGGATGAGCGCAAGGTCGCAGAAGGGGGGGAATGTCAGCGCTTTGCGGAGCGCAATCTCGTTTTTGTAGAATTGCCGATAATCCTGCATCGCCGACAACTGCAAAACGGGATGGTCGGGGGAATAGGTCTGCACCACAGCCACACCGGGACTGTCACCGCGACCTGCTCTGCCGATGACCTGTGTCATGAGGGCGAAGGTCTTTTCGCTCGCACGAAAATCGTCGAGGTAGAGCGAATTGTCAGCCATCAGCACGCCCGACAGGGTCACGTTCGGGAAATCGTGCCCCTTGGTCACCATCTGCGTGCCGATGAGGATGTCAGCCTCGCCGCCTCTGAAGCGGTCGAGCAGGATATCGTACGAAAACTTTGCGGCAGTCGTGTCGGCATCCATGCGGAGCACGCGCGCGTTCGGGAAGAGTTCTGCGAGCTCGGTTTCCGCTTTCTGCGTGCCGAATCCCATAAAGCGGAAAGCGTCCTTGTCGCCTCCGCAGGAAGGGCATTTGGGCGGCAGTGTTTGCCGATAGCCGCAGTAGTGACAGCACAGATAGCGGCTGTCCCGCTGTCTGCGCCCTGCGTGATAGGTCAGCGAGACCGAGCAATGCGGACAGCGCAGAACCTCACCGCAAAGCGTGCAGGAAGCAAAAGAGTGATAGCCGCGGCGATTCACGAAGAGGATCGCCTGCTTGCCCTCGTCAAGGGCACGAGCGATGCCGTCGCGGAGAATCGAACCGATCACGGGACGCTCGGGAGCGCTGTTCAGCGGATCGACCTTCATGTCGCAGATGACCGTCTCGGGCAGCTTGGCGCCGTGGTAGCGATTTTGGAGCTCAATGAGCGAATAATTCCCCTTTTGTGCCTTGTAATAGCTCTCGACGGAGGGGGTCGCCGATGCGAGGAGCATCAGCGCCTTGTGGTAATTGCAGCGGAAGCGGGCGATGTCCCGCGCATGATAGCGGGGGGACTGCTCGGATTTGTAGGTGTGCTCGTGCTCCTCGTCGAGGACGATCATACCCAGCTTCGGGAAGGGGGCAAAGATCGCCGACCGTGTGCCGATGCAGAGCGAGACCTCGCCTGCTCTGATCTTGCGCCATGCGTCGTAGCGTTCGCCCTGCGAAAGGGAGGAGTGGAGTACGGCGACCTGCTTGCCGTAGTAGGCACAGAAGATCGAGACGGTCTGCGGTGTCAGTGCGATCTCGGGGACGAGCAGGATGACCTGTCTGCCCGATGCGATCACGCGGTCGATGGCTTCCTTGATGACGAGCGTCTTGCCGCTGCCCGTGACACCGTGGAGCAGGGCGGCTTTGGGTGCACCGCTGTCGATCAGCTCACTGAGTGTCTCGGCGGCAGACCTTTGCTCCTGAGAGAGCTCGATCGGCTTTACCTTCGATGCCTCGGTTTGATAGGGCATTCGGGCGAGCTCGATCTTCTCGGTGCGAATGAAGCCTCGCTCGGTGAGTGATTTCACCTGAGCGGACGTGATTTTCAGGATTTTTTTGAGTTCGGAGAGCGCGGCAGGCGTGTTATCGGCGAGGTAAGCGAGCAGCTCGCGCTGTTTTGCGCCCTTGACCGAAGCAAGTGCACCCTCTTCGGCGGCTTTGTCGGTGAGATAGACCAGCTCGTCATAGCGGATGTTGCCCCCCGATCGGAGGGCAGCCTTCTGCTCGATATAGCCGTCGGAGATGAGCTTGCGGAGGATCTTATCCACGCCTTCCCCGAAGGAAGCGCGCAGTTTTTCGAAGGTGATGCCCGGGTGCGCCAATATTTCTCCGTACACCGTCTGTACATTCAGATTGAGCGCCCCGACTTCGCTTGCGCCTTTGAGCGGATAGTAACTCTTGTCTACCGGCATCAGTGCGGCAGGCGGGAGCATGGCACGGATGGCATCGCCGACCGTGCAAAAGGTCTGTTCCTTGACAAAGACTGCCAGCTTGAGCAGTTCCTCGCTCAGCAAAAAGTTGTCCCGTAGCGAAAGCACGGGCTTGTAGCGGTCGATATCCTCCTGCTCGGAGAAGCCGAAGATGACGGCGCTCATTTTGCGGTTGGCTTTTCCGAAGGGCACCATCACCTGCATACCCACGTCGGCACTTTCTGCCAGATCGGTGGGAAGATAGTATTCATACTGCCTGTCAACGTGATAGGGAACACCCAACACGTAGACCAGCGCCGTTTTGTAGGACATAGTGCCTCCTTTCCGAAAAGCTGTCAAATGGCGAAAAGCGATTCGGCGCAAGTCCGAATCGCAGTTGTTTCGAGGCGATGCCTCGTGCGCCTGCAAGAAGCTGTTTAAGGGTTTCTTGCATTTCTCAAATTATTTTTGCGGTATTTCCGTCGATCGGATCTGTCGCGGCGATCGCCGATTATTCTTCGCCTGCAACGGTGCCGTCGATGCTGGGGGCATTCTCGATGGTGTACTCACCGTCGTAGAGACGGTAGATCGCGGTCTTGACCGCCTTGTCGTCGCGGTATTCCTTGGGGATCAGCGCAGCGAGCGGCTTGTCGGTCTCCTTATTGAGGAGCATACGCTCGGCGTTTTCGCGGATGGCGATGTATTCATCGGTCACCATGCGGGCGCTTTTGGCAGTTGCAAGCACGAGGGTGAAGCGGTTGTATTTTCCTTGTGTCAATTCTTCAACAGAGGGTTTGATCATGATTTTATCTCCTTAATTTCTACCAATTATATCTGTATATAACATACAATCCGGGATATGCGGATTGCGGCGAGTGCTGTGTTTTTCTGCTTCAACGATCGAGCGGATCTGCTTTGCGGCTTCCTTGACGCCGTCGTTTTGGTTGATGACTACGTAATCGTATTCGGCAAAGTGGCTGATCTCCTCGCGGGCTTTGGCAAGTCTGCGCAGGATATCCTCCTCGGTATTGGTGCCGCGGCCTCTCAGCCGTGCTTCGAGGATCTCGAAATCGGGCGGTAGGAGAAGCACGGTCACAGCCTCGGGCATGAGCGCCTTGACCTTCATGGCGCCGATGACCTCGATCTCGAGAATGACGTTGATCCCCTTTTCGAGCAGTTCGACCACTCTGTCCTTGGGCGTGCCGTAATAATTGCCGACGTACTCGGCGTATTCGAGCATTTCGCCCTTTACGATCTTTTCCTCGAATGCTTCACGCGTGAGGAAGTGATAATGCACGCCATTTTCCTCGCCTACGCGGGGCGCTCTGGTGGTCGCGGATACCGAAAGTGCATAGTCGTCCGAGCTTTCGACGACCGTTTTGACGACCGTACCCTTGCCTGCGCCCGCAGGACCGGAAACGATCAGCAGAATTCCTTTTTCAGTCAGTTTTGTCATATTTCATTCCATACCTATAGTTGTATTTTGGGCAGCTCTCGTCCCAATCATTCGTCTTTGGCGAGCGCTTCTTCGAGCACATCGGTCTCAAGCGCAGAGAGAATGACGTGACGGCTGTCGGTGATGAGCACCGAG
Source organism: uncultured Lachnospiraceae bacterium (assembly GCA_964426285.1). GTDB lineage: Bacteria > Bacillota > Clostridia > Oscillospirales > CAG-272 > CAKSQF01. The sequence continues at coordinate 12,008 of CAYRQA010000016.1, forward strand.
CGTGTCTTCTTGCCGCAGGAAACGTCGATGACCTGACCTGCTTCCTTGGCATCCTGCACCAACCGCTTGATGGGGGCGGAATCGGGGGATGCAATGGTGACGATGCGGTTTACCGCTACGAGATTGCCGTAGCCAACGTTAATAAACTTCATGTGATACATACAAACGGTTTTCCCCAAAGGAGGATCCGATTATATTTCTCCTTTTCTTAAGAAGTTTCTTTTCTCTTCTTTTCAAAGAAGAGAAAAGAAAAGTCAAACAAATCCTATTCGAGATTCTGGATCTGTTCGCGGATCTTTTCGAGCTCGCTCTTCATGTCGACCACGGTGCGTGCGATGTCAGCATCGATGCACTTCGAGCCGATGGTGTTGGCCTCGCGGTTCATCTCCTGCATGAGAAAATCGAGTTTGCGTCCGATCGGCTCGTTGCTCTCGAAGATCTCGTCGAAGGTCTTGAAGTGAGAGGAGAGGCGAACGAGCTCTTCGTCGATGGCGACCTTATCGGTGTAGATGGCGCACTCGGTGAGCACACGCTGCTCATCGACCTCGACGCCGGTCTCGCCGATGATCTGTCTGATGCGGGCGAGGAATTTGTCGTGGTAAGCTGCTACACAGCGCTCGCTCTGCCTTGCGATCTCGGCGACGAGCTCGCAGAGATGTGCTTTTTTGGCGAGCAGATCGACCTTCAGCCGCTCACCCTCGGCTTCACGCATGGCGGAGAAAGCGGCAAGTGCTTCGCCGAGCACCGGCTCGACCGTCTGCCAGACGGCTTCCGCATCGGGCTCGTCGCGCACCACGGTGAAAATTTCCTTGTTCTGGGCGATCTTCATGACGCTGATGTCGTCGACGAGATCAAATTCATCGCGAAGGATGTGTAGATTGGAAAGATAGTTTCGCAGATAAGCTTTGTCGAGAGTGAGGCTCTGGGAGGGTGCACCGGTCTGCTCGATGCCGATGTAAATGTCGACCTTGCCTCTCGAAATCATGCCTTGAACGGCTGCCTTTACTTTTTCCTCCAAAAAGGAGTAGGCGCGACCGAGCTTTACCTGCGGATCAAAGAAGCGGCTGTTGACACTTTTCAGTTCGACCGTGATGTTCATTCCGTCGACGGCGGCGGTCGCTCTTCCGAAGGCGGTCATGCTTTTTGCCATAGTAATGAATCCTTATTTTTTCAAACTTTTCAAGAACTTTTTGGAATGATTTTATAATATGCCAGCTGAATATCAGCAACTTTTTGAAGAGACGCTTTATTGTGTATACACAAACGAGGTTCAGCCAATCATTGGAATATTCACCGCGAAGCGGGGAATATTCGGGAAGACACCCATCTTTGTATACTCATAACTATATGGTGTCTTCTGCATACATAATTATTATACCGCATATTTTTCGACTTGTCAAGATTTTCCCTCAAAAAAGAGAGGTGCGAGCGCTGAATTTTGACGACCTGCCGACCGGGAATGAGGGAATATGGCAGGATAGCACATGAAAGATGAGGTTTTTTTCGCCGAAGACTGTCTAAAATGCCGTTTTGTCGAAAATATTTCGCCAAATCTCGAAATATGATTGACAAAAATGACGAAAGGTGCTATAATAGCCAACATAATTGTGAATGAGGTGAATGATATGGAGAACAAATACAGAGTGGGTATTATCGGTGCGACCGGCATGGTCGGACAGCGTCTTATTACCCTGTTGGCAGACCATCCCTGGTTTGAGATCACCGCACTGCTTGCGAGCAAGAGAAGTGCAGGTGTTGTATACGAAGAAGCGGTCAAGGGCAGATGGAAGATGAAGACCGAAATGCCCGAAAAGGTCAAGAAAATGCCCGTGCTCGACGCAGAGAAGATCGATGAAGCAAAGCCGCTCGTTGATTTCGTGTTCTGTGCCGTAAATATGAAGAAGGATGAGATCCTCGCACTCGAAGAAGCCTACGCAAAGGCGGAGATCCCCGTCGTATCCAACAACAGTGCAAACCGTTGGACGCCCGACGTACCGATGGTCGTGCCCGAGCTCAATCCCGAGCACCTGAGTGTTATCGAGCATCAGCGTGCAAGACTGGGCACCAAGAAGGGCTTCGTTGCGGTCAAGCCCAACTGCTCGATCCAGAGCTACGTGCCTGCACTCACCCCTCTGCTTCAGTTTGAGCCTACCCTCGTAGTGGCTACCACCTATCAGGCGATCTCGGGCGCAGGCAAGACCTTCAACGAATGGCCCGAGATGATCGACAACGTCATCCCCTATATCGGCGGTGAGGAAGAGAAGAGCGAACAGGAGCCCCTGCGCATCTGGGGCAAGGTCGAAGACGGCGTGGTCGTCAAGGCAACCGCTCCGCTGATCACCACCCAGTGCATCCGCGTGCCCGTAACCGACGGTCATACCGCGGCTGTCTTCGTAAACTTCGCCAAGAAGCCCACCAAGGAGCAGATCATCGAATGCTGGAAGAACTACAAGGGCATCCCGCAGGAGATCGGTCTCCCCTCTGCACCCGCGCAGTTCATCACCTACTTTGAGGAAGAGAACCGTCCCCAGGTCGCCCTCGACCGTGACCTCTACGGCGGCATGGGCATCTCGGTCGGTCGCCTCAGAGAGGACACCGCTTTCGACTACAAGTTCGTCGGTCTCTCGCACAACACCCTCCGCGGTGCCGCAGGCGGCGCTGTCGAAATCGCAGAGCTCCTCTGTGCCAAGGGATATATTGAAAAGAATTGAATTGAATTGAATTGAATGAATGTGGGGCGCTGCCCCACACCCCGGCAGGGGCTCTCCCCCTGCACCCCGCCAAACTTTCTTGAAAGAAAGTTTGGATCAAAGAACTTTATGAAAGGCGGCAAATTCTTGCCGCCCGATTTTGTCGAATAAGCATCGTCGAATAAGTATCGATGCAGGAAATCGAAAGCCAAGGAAAGGGTTGAGGGGAGCAGTTCTGCTCGCGGAACTGCCGGGGAGAAGGGGAAATCTTCGGCGTCTGAGATGGTTTCCCCTTCTCCCCGATTCAACTAAGGATTTATTTGATAGCCCGGGGCGACGAATTTTCGTTGGTCTTATTTTTTTGCAAAAAAAAGAGCGAATTTCAAAATAGCTATTGACAATCATGAGATTATATGCTATAATGCAATCGCAAGATGTGATGCAAACTTGAATCCGAGAAAGGACTGTTGTGATATGTTTGGAGGAAATTCGTATATGCGGAGACCGGGCGGCTTCGGACACGGACCGGGACACCGACCGGGCGGATTCGGTCCGAGAGGACCGATGAGACCGCACAGACCGCATCGCCCGCACGGCTTCGGTTACCATCGTCCCCCTCGTTTCTATCGCAGACACGGCTGGGGAAGACCGCCCTACGGCGGCAGTTGCATGGGCTGTCTGCTATCCGTACTGTCGCTCTTTGCGATGATCGGCGGCGCGATCTTCCTGTTGCTTATGATCGTGTAACCGACTATACGATGTCCACTGAAGGAGGATATATTATTTGGATAAGAAGAAATCACCTGCCCCACAGCCGCCCGAAGCCGATTGCGAGCACTGTATGTACTACGACTGGGACGAGGAGCTCGAGGAGATGGCGTGCCGTATGAATCTCGACGAGGATGAGTATTACAGTTACCTCTCGTCGGGGCGACGCCGTTGCCGCTATTTCCGCTTCTACGACGAGTACAAGAGCGTGCAGATGCAGAACTGAGCGGTTTTGTCATAAATGTTCATGAATCGTTCTTTTTTTGATTAAAAACATTTCAAAAATCGTTAAAATGGTGTTGACAATTTGTTCACATTCTGTTATAATGGTGATATCAAAAAGGGAAAGGATGAAAAGGCATGCTCGCAAAATGGATCGCGATCCTCGCGGAGAATCAACAGTTTGTCGAATTTGCTACCGGAAATACCTTGTTCTGGCTGTCAGCCGCGGCGCTTGTTGCGGTTGGAGGCTGGGTCTTGCTCATGCGCATGAAAAATCGGAGAATGTAAACAATTTGTGCATTTTATTGACAAAACTATGAAAATGTGATAAAGTATAATAAAAACACCGCGAAAACAGGCGGTGTTTATCCGATCGAAGGCTTGGCAACGGGCTCGATCATATGAAAGGATATGAATTACATGAAAAAACTCTCGGTTATTCTTTTGCTTGTGACCTCTCTCTTGCTGACTGCTTGCGGCGGTGATGAGATGGTTGACCCGGGCGATAAGGATGCGCAAACTGCGGTGACCACGACCGTGAGCACCACCGATGGGACTGACAATGGTGCAGGGGATGAGGTATTTGCCGATCTGATGGAGAAATTCCCCGTGGTATCTGCGCCTACAGGCTCGTTTGCTTCGGCAAGCTCTTCCGAGAAGATCGGCGAAGCGATCAAGCGGATGGATGCATGGGAAGGCGGCGTGATGCAGTTTAAGGCAACCATCGGCATGGATATGGGTACACTCGGCAGTCAGGAGGAGCAGATCGTCTCTACGCTCACGACGACCGACGGAGCATATCAGAGCGTCACCGAATCCACCTCGATCGCCGCTGAGGAGACCTATACCACCATTGAGAAGCAGATTTTTGCAGACGGTGTCTATTACTACCTCTATGAGGTCGAGGGCGATGACGAATTCACCGAAAAGTACAAGATCCCGCTGAGCTTTGCCGATTTCGAAGAAAAGATTTTGGGCAAAGTGGAGGATGCTACTGAGGGAATCGACGAGGTTGAGCTCAGCCAATTCACCGATATGATCGAAAAGGCGCTCCAATATACCGCAGGTATGACTAAGGACGGCGGCTGTACCTATTTTGGGCTCGGTCTGTCTGCAGACGATCTGGCTGCCAGCGGGCTGACCGAATCGTTTGGGGAAGACCTTGGCGGCTATCTCTCCGAAGACTGCCTCTCCAAGATCGCGACCGTCGTCACGCTTGACAAAGAAGGCGATCTCAAGGGCATCTACTTTGACCTGCCAATCGAATTCAGCATCGATGAAGGCGGCTTGTGATGACCTTCTCCATGTCTGTGCAGATGGAGGTGACCGTTCGTCCCGTAACTGCCGATGATAAGGTCGAAGCACCTGCTGATGCAGAGGGCTACGAGGAACTGACGCTCGATGACTTTCTGGATACAGACGATTGGTTCGAGGACGATTGGTTTACAGACGAAGAAGACGAGATATAATCGTTTGATTGTTTAGTTTAATGAAAGAACGCCCGAGCGGCGTTCTTTTTTTTGATAAATCGCCAAAAAAAAGCGAATATTCACATCAGGTTCACAAATAGGTTGTAGAATGTTTTCGTGTTAAATTTGAGTAAAACGATTTCGGTCAAAAGTGAGGTGAAACAGTTGCCGATCTCAGTTTTCAAACGGTATGAGAAGAAATATATGCTCGATATGCAGCAGTATCGGGAGATCATGGATTTTTTGCAGGATTATATGACCTTTGACAAGTATTGCGTCGATGAAAAGGTCTACGGACTGCTCAATATCTATTTTGATACGCCCGACAACATCCTGATCGGTCGTTCTACCGACAAACCGCTTTATAAAGAAAAACTAAGACTGCGTTCCTATTTCCCGCCCAAGGATGAAAACGCCAAGGTTTTTTTTGAGATCAAGCAAAAATTTGACGGTTGTGTGACCAAACGAAGGATCGTCATGCGCTACGAGGAGGCACTTGAGCTGATGCGTACGCACAAGCCGCCGAAGCTTGCGGACGATTCCTACATCAACGTACAGGTTGCCAAGGAAATCGCCAAGATGTACGAGCGCTACCCCGGGCTGGAGCCCGCTACGTTTATCGCCTACGACCGAATTGCCATGTTCGGCAAGGAGGATCCGGAGCTTCGTGTCACCTTTGACCGAAACATCCGAACCCGCAGAGAGAATCCCACCTTTGAATACGGCACCGACGGCGTACAGCTTCTGCCCGAAGGGAAGATCTTGATGGAGATCAAGATTCCCAATGCCATGCCGCTCTGGTTGGCACGCTACCTGTCCGAGCATCGGATATTTAATTCCAGTTTTTCAAAATACGGTAAAGAGTACGAATACCGTATTACTGAAAATAAAGACAATATTACCGCACTTACGGAGGATTAAGAAAAAATGGTTATTACAAGTATTTTGGGACCGCAGTTTACTGTACAGACGCTCCTTGTCGTGCTGGCAACCGCGATCGGTTGCGGCCTGCTCATGAGCCTCGTTTATCTCTTTACATACCGCAAGGAAAACTATTCCAAGGGTCTTTCGATCACGATCATCCTGCTCCCTGCGATCGTTGCCACCATTATCATGATGGTCTCGTCCAACTGGGGCGCGGCATTCGGTGTGGCTGGTGCCTTCTCGATCATCCGCTTCAGAAGCACGCAGGGCAACCCGAAGGACCTTGCATACATCTTCTCAGCTCTCGCAGTCGGTCTGGCTTGCGGTCAGGGTTACATCGTAGCCGCACTCGTAATGGTAGTGGTGCTGGCGGCAGTTCTGATGGTACTCTACTTTGTCGGATACGCATCCCCTCGTTCGACCAAGATTCAGCTCAAGATCACCATCCCCGAAAGCCTTAACTACACGGGCGTGTTCGATGAAGTTATGGCGAAGTACACCAACAGCTTCAAGCTCATCAAGGTAAAATCGACCAACTTCGGCACGATGTTCGATCTGACCTTCGTTGTCGCCTTCAAGAAGGACGTTGACCAGAAGCTCTTCCTCGACGATCTGCGCTGCCTCAACGGTAACCTGAGCATCATGCTTCAGGATTACGTCTACGACCCCGATATCCTCCAGTAAAGTTGATTTTTGATGAAAAAGTTTATTTCTCTTATCCAATTACTTGCGCTCCTGCTCGGACTGCTGATGCTTCCTGCCTGCTCGGAAGAAACTGACCCCAATGCACCGCCCGATCTCTCCGATCCCGTGAAGATCGTCATCGAGATCTCGGATTTCGGGGCCATCGAAGCCGAGCTCTACCCTCACGTTGCACCGATCACGGTCGAGCATATCACTGCTCTGATTGAGGATGGCTTCTACAACAACCTCACCTTCCATCGGATCATCGACGGATTTATGATCCAAGGCGGTGACCCGACGGGTACAGGCTACGGCGATCCATCGCAGGAGAAGATCAAGGGCGAATTCACCGACAATGGGGTAGTGAACAACCTCCCCAATGACCGCGGCGTGTTGGCAATGGCACGAAGCAACGACAACAACAGCGCAACCTCTCAGTTTTTTATCAATCTCGTACACAATAAGCATCTCGACGGCAGTTACACCACCTTCGGTAAGGTGACGTCGGGCATGGAAGTGGTCGATGCGATCGCCAAGGTCGCGGTCGGTGCAAACGATCTTCCCCTCACGCCCGTCGTGATCAATTCCATTACAATCGTTGAATAAAGGAAAATATCATGGTAATTCTTGAATTTGAAAAATTTGGTACAGTAAAAATTGAACTTGATCCCGAAGCAGCGCCCATCACCTGCGCGCACTTCGAAAAGCTGGTGAAGGATGGCTTCTACGACGGACTGACCTTCCACCGCATCATCAAGGGCTTTATGATCCAGGGCGGCGACCCGACGGGCACAGGCTACGGCGATCCCTCCCTCGAGCACATCAAGGGCGAGTTCAGAGCCAACGGCGTGAACAACCCCCTCCACCACGCACCCGGCGTGATCTCAATGGCACGCTCGCAGAACCCCAACAGCGCATCCTCCCAGTTTTTCATCTGCCACGTTGACTGCGGCTACCTCGATGGTCAGTACGCTGCCTTCGGTCAGGTAGTCGAGGGCATGGACGTCGTCGACAAGGTTGCCTCTGTCCGCACCGACTTCTCCGATCGCCCCCTCGACCCCGTCGTCATCTCGAAAATGTATTTGGCTTGAGGCTCCGCCTCAAACTCCGGTTGCTTTCTTGAAAGAAAGCGACGCAAAGAACTTTATATAAGCACGGCAAATTCTTGCTGCGCAGGAAAAGCAAAGCGCTCTGAATGTTGGATAATCGAGATCCTTCATTCGGAGCGTATTGTTAATTCTGCCCGACGAGTATTCGTCGGGCTTTATAAAAGTTTTGGAGGTGCAGGAACCTTTTTCAAAAGGTTCCTGCCGGGATGCAAGGGCAGCGCCCTTGCCGGGGTGTGAGGCAGAGCCCCAAATGCAATACCCTCACG
>CAYRQA010000017.1:0-19847 GCA_964426285.1 uncultured Lachnospiraceae bacterium
CGGTGGTGTCGACGACCTTCGTCCAGTCGAAGGAGAAGCCGACCTTCTTGAGCTGCTCGGTGAAGCGGGCAATGTTCTTATCGGTGACCGCTCTGGGGTGCATACCCGTCTTGATGGCGTAGTTTTCGGTAGGCAGACCGAAGGCATCAAAGCCGATGGGGAAGAGCACGTTGTAGCCCTGCATACGGCGCTTGCGCGAAACGACTTCCAGTCCCGAGTAAGCCTTGATGTGTCCGACGTGCATACCTGCGCCCGAAGGGTAGGGGAATTCGACCAGACCGTAGAATTTAGGCTTCGAATAGTCCTCGGAGGCAACGAAAGCGTTTGCCGCTTCCCATTTGTCCTGCCACTTTTTCTCTATATTCTTAAAATCGTATTTCATATGTCAAATCCTTTACTTTTGATTCAATTGGAGCTAAATTGCATCATTCTTCGGAAAAATAGGGGGTGATGTCTACTTCTTCGGCGTCTGCCCACAGTTTTTCGAGCTTATAGAAATCGCGTGCGGCGGGCGTGAAAATATGCACCATGACCGATGCGAAGTCGAGCACGATCCATTCGCCCTCGCTGTAACCGTCGATGTGCAGCGGATGTAGGTTGCACAGCCCCATTTTATATTCGATTTCGCCGGATAGCGATTTGACCTGCGTGTTGGTGTTACCCGAGCAGATGACGAAATAATCGGCAATGATCGTCTTGTCTTCGACGTGCAGCAGCTTTACGCCGTGCGCCTTACGGGTATTCAGGATTTCGATGACCTTCAGCGCTGCATCAAGCGAGGGTGCAGTACCGAGATCGGTGATCTTAACTTCAGTTTCCATTTAAGGCTGTTTCTCCTTTTTATACTCGACGGGATCCGTCTGAAATAAAATTATAGCACATTAGAGGGGTAAAATCAAGCATTTTTCATGAGAAAGTTTCTCGATTTTATCGTCTGCAGATGAATACGGCTCTTTTCCTCGATGAGCAGTCGAAGGGTTTGGTCAAATGACAGGATGAGCGTTTCATTCAGATGTCGAAGCAGGTCATCGCCCTGCTCAGCATAGAAAAATCGGCGAAGTGTCACGCAATCCTCAAAGGTACGGGTCGGCTCGATGTAGTCGGCGAGATAGAGGAGCTTTTCGGGAAGGGTCATGTTCTCCTTGCCCGTGGTATGACAGGCGATCATGGCGGCGATCTCGTCGCTCACGGCGAATTCTGCCTTCGCAACAGCCGCGCCCGTGAGCGAATGAAGCACTTTAGGGCTTGCCAGATCATCCCCAGACAGCGTCACGCCGAGCCTCTCTGCTAGCGCCACCTGCTCGGGGTATCTCAGCCCTTTCGTGCAGTCGTGCAGGAGCGCCGCGATATGAAGCGCCTCTGTGTCGGCTTCGGACAGCTCAAAGAGCGCCGCCAGTCGAAGTGCTTCCTCGGCAACGGCGCAGGTATGCGCATAGCGATAGTCATCATGCCGCGTGCGCATGGCGGCTCTGATCGATTCGATCTTATTCATGATACAGTCGATGCTCCTTGATATAGGCTTGTACGGAAGGTGAAAGCAGCCCGTCGGTGCTTTCGCCGTTGGAGAGTTTCTCACGAAGCTCAGTCGAAGAGATCTTGATCGGTGGGCAGCTTACCTCAATGATGCGAGCACCATAGTCGCGTTCATAACGCGCCTTCGCTTCGGCGATGGGCGCATCGTACTCGGGCGATTGCTCGCGGCGCATATAGGCGATGGTCGCGAGCGAGAAGATGACCTCGGGCTGATACCATCTGCCCATCGAGAGGAGCATATCGGTCCCGCAGAGGAAGAACAGCTCAACTCCGTCATCCGCAAAATGTTGCAGTGTGTTGGCGGTATAGCTGACCTCGCTTCTCGATGCTTCGTAGTCTGAGACGATTACACGTTCCCCATAGCCCTCAAGCTCACCGAATGCGAGCTTTGCCATTGCGAGCCGATGTTCGGCGGATATCGTCGATTTTGCCTTCAGATTGGATATGAAAACGGGCATGACGAGCAGCTTATCAAGCGCCGCTTCTCTCATGAACGCTTCAGCGGCTCTCACATGACCGGCATGAGGGGGCGAGAATGTGCCGCCGTAGATGCCCAGTTTGATTTTGCGTTCTTCCATGTTATGCTCGGGGAAGCTCGATCTTCTTGTGCTTCTCCGATTCTCTGTAGAGCACGAATTTGTTGCCGATGACGGTTACGACATCCGCCTCGGTCGCCTCGGCGATGATCTCAGCCGCCTCACGAGCGGTGTACAGGCTGTTTTCAAGCACTTTTACTTTGATCAGCTCGCGTGATTCGAGCGCATTGCCGATCTGCAGGGTCATGTTATCGCTGATGTCGCCCTTTCCGACCTGAAAGATGGGTTGAAGGGAAGTCGCGAGCGAGCGAAGATAGGCTCTCTGTTTACTGGTCATTATCATTCTCCAAAAAATCAATAAATTTTGCACCAAAGTCTTCGAGGGCGCGTGCACGGTGGCTGATGCCATTTTTTTCCTCGGGCGTGAGCTGGGCAAAGGTCTTTTGCAGGGGCTCGTACCAGAAGAGCGGGTCATAACCGAAGCCGCCGGTGCCCTTGCCCTCGAAGAGGACTTCACCCGGGCATTCACCGCGGCAGACGAGATTTGAGCCGTCGGGCTTGACGGCGGCAACTACGCTGACAAACTTTGCCGAGCGATCTCTTCGATCACCGAGCAGATCGAGCAGCTTTTCATTGTTGCGCTCGTCATTGCAGGGCTCGCCGGCAAAGCGGGCGGAGTAGACCCCCGGATCGCCGTTCAGTGCATCGACCGCCAGACCGCTGTCGTCAGCGATGCCGATATAGCCCATTTTTGCGGGAACCGATGCCTTGATCACGGCGTTTTCTTCAAAAGTAGTGCCGTTTTCTTCGATATCGCCCGTATAACCGATGTCGTCGAGCGAGAGGATCTCGAGCTCACGACCCGTGCGCGCGCGCAGGATCTCTTTGATTTCTCTGATCTTATGAGCATTTCTGGATGCCAATACGATTTTCATTTAATTCACCTCAGTCTTCGAGCAGTGCGTTGACAAAATCTGCAGGTTCAAATTCCTGCAGATCGTCCATCTGCTCGCCCACACCGACAAACTTGACGGGCAGATCGAGCTCCTGACGGATCGCGAAGATGATGCCGCCCTTGGCGGTGCCGTCGAGCTTGGTCAGTACCAGACCTGTGATGTCAGCCGCATTTTTAAACTCTTTTGCCTGATTGACGGCGTTCTGACCGGTGGTCGAATCGAGCACGAGCAGGGTCTCACGGGTTGCGTTCGGCAGCTCGCGGTCGATGACGCGGTTGATCTTGGCAAGCTCGTTCATGAGGTTCTTCTTGTTGTGCAGTCGACCTGCGGTATCGACGATGAGCACGTCTGCCTCACGCTTGCGCGATGCGGCGATCGCGTCGAATACGACTGCGGCAGGATCACTGCCCTCTGACTGCTTGATGAGGTCTACGCCTGCACGGTCTGCCCAGACCTGTAGTTGATCGATCGCGCCTGCGCGGAAAGTATCTGCGGCGGCGAGTACGACCTTCTTGCCCTCTTTTTTGAGCGAATGTGCGATCTTGGCGATCGAAGTGGTCTTGCCCACGCCGTTCACGCCGATGACGAGGATGACGGCAGGGGAGGGCTCAAGTGCGAGCGCCTCCTTCTGACCGATCATCTCGATCAGGATCTCCTTGAGTGCGGCGATTGCAGTCGGTGCGTCTTTGATTTTTTCTTCTTTGGTCTTTTCGCGGAGCTTTTCGATGATCTCCTCGGTAGCCTGATATCCTACGTCGGCGCAGATGAGCTGCTCCTCGAGCTCCTCGAGGGTATCTTCATCGATACCGCTTCGAAAGAGCGAAGAAAGTCCGCCGAAAAGGGCGTTTTTGGTTTTCAAAAGTCCGTTTTTGAGTTTTTCAAAAAATCCCATTAGAGTTTCACTCCTAATTTCTGTTCTACTTCGTTGACGTTCATCGAGAGCACCTTCGAGATGCCCTTTTCCTGCATGGTCACACCGTAGAGGGTGTCTGCCGCCTCCATGGAGCCGCGACGGTGGGTGATAATGATGAACTGGGTATTGTCCGAGAACATCCGAGCGTATGCGGCAAAGCGGTCGACGTTCACCTCGTCGAGTGCCGACTCGATCTCGTCGAGCAGACAGAAGGGCGAGGGGTTGACCTTGAGGATCGCAAAGAAGATGGCGATCGCCACGAAGACCTGCTCACCGCCCGAAAGCAGCTTGAGGTTTTTGATGATCTTACCGGGAGGTGCGACCTCGATGTCGATGCCGCTCGTCAGCACATTCTCGGGATCGGTGAGCGACAGATTTGCACTGCCGCCGCCGAAGAGCTGAACGAATACGTCCTTGAAGTGGTTGTTGACCTGCTCGAAGGTGTCGCTGAAGCGCTGACACATCTCTCTTTCGAGCTTGCCGATGATGTCGGTGAAGTCTTTGCGCGACTTGTTGAGGTCTTCCACTTGTGCGGTGAGCAGCTCGTAGCGCTCCTTGACCTGCTTGTATTCCTCGATTGCACCGACGTTGACCGAGCCGAGCTCGCGGATCTTTATGCGCAGTTTCGATTGCTGACTGATCGCGGAGGCGCGCGTCTCTTCGGTTATCGGCTCATGGTTCACCTCGCAAGCGGCGGCATAGGTGAGCTCGTAGTCTTCCCAGAGGCGTTCGGTGAGCTTGTCTTTTTCTGCAGAGATCTTGTCGAGATTGGCTTTGAGCGTCGTATAATTCATAAAAATGCGCTCGCGCTGTGATGATTTTTCCTTGGAGGTCTGACGAAGCTTGTTGATCTGCATCTCGAGTGCGATCGCTTCTTCATTAAACTGCTTGCTTTGATTCTGCAGTTCGCCGATGTCATGCGAAAGCGCATTGAGCGCCCCTTCGTCCTCGGCGATCTGTGTGCGCAGACGGTTCATTTCGCCCTGAAGGGCAAGCTGTCCCGTAATGTTCGCATCTGCCTCGGATTCGAGGTTCGCCAGTGCACGCTCGCCGTCTGCGAGGCGCGCTTTTAGGGCTTCGAGCTCTTTCTCACGGATCGAGAGCTGAACGATGGCGCTGTTTTTCTCGGAAATACGCTGAGTGAGCTGTTCGGAGGCTTCACTTCGCTTGAGCGCCGCATTGCGGATCTCTTCATCGAGCGCCCGAAGTGCCTCTTCAAGCGTTTCGCACTTCTTCTGAAGGTCGATTGCCTCGGCTGCCTGCTTGGAATCGGCTTTTGAGAGATCATCGAGCGAAGCGAGCAGTGAATTTAGCGCACTTTCTTCTTCGGAAAGCCGATTTTCCTGCATTTTCAGCGATGCCTGCTCGGAATTGTAGAGCACAGAGAGGAGCGAGAGCTGATCATCGCTGTCCTCGGTCTCTTTTTCGGCGGCATGGATGGCGTCAGCCGACGCACGTTGCTTTCCTATCAGCTTGTTGCGCTGTGCCGCGAGGTTGGTGCGCTCTTTATCCAGACTGTCGATCTCGGATGCACGGGTGAGGATACCGCTGTCTCGTCCTGCCGAGCCGCCCGTGAAGGAACCGCCCGCATTGATGACCTGTCCGTCGAGGGTGACGATGCGGAAGCGGTAGCCATTTCGTTTGGCACAGATGGTGGCATTGTCGAGCGTATCGAAAATCGCCGTTCTGCCGAGCAGATTGGAGATGACATTCGTGTATCGTTCATCGAAGGATACGAGTTCGGATGCGATGCCGACGTAGCCTGCAGTCTTTTTGAGCTCTGCGGGATTGCCCGCGAAGGTCGATCCTCTGACAGAGGTGAGCGGGTAGAAGGTCGCTCTGCCCGCGTTCTCTCGCTTGAGCAGGGCGATGGCGGCTTTCGCCGAATCTTCGTTTTCAACGACGAGGTTCTGAATGGCGGCGCCGAGTGCCGTTTCGATGGCAAGTGCATAGCGGCGCTCGACCGAGATGAGCTGTGATACGGGACCGCAAATGCCCTGCAGGCGACCGCTATGCGATGCTTCGGCTACGAATTTGACGCTTCGGTTGTAGCCTTCGAAGTGCTCTTCCATTCTGCGAAGCGCAGAGGCGCGCTGTTCGAGCGAGGCGATCTTACTGCCGAGTGTGGTGATCTCGCCTTGCATCCGCTCATTCTCACTTCTAAGCAAAGCGAGCTTTGTGCGCAGCTGCTTGCCTTTTTCTTCTTCTTCGGCTTTTTTAGAAGCGTAATCGTCGAGCCGATCGTGATTGCGCTTCATTGCGGCATTCAGCGATGTGATACTCTCCTGCTTTTGCTCGATCTGCTCGGCATATTCCTGCCGTCTGGTCGAATCGGAGCTTCTCGAGGTCGAGAGCGCAGACCATTCGATGCGGGCGGCTGTATATTCGTCGTTTTGCGCATTCTTGGCTTCGATCAGTCGCTCATATGCTTCTTCTGCTGAAATCGACGTTTTTCTTGCATCATTGAGTGCATTTTCGGATGCTTCATATGCATTCTTGCCTTTGGCATGCATGCTTTCCTGTGCCTTGATTTGCTGTCTGAGTGCATCGAGCTCAGCTTTTTTGGCTTCTTTCGAGCCTGCGATCAGCGTTTGACGCTCACCGAGACCGACGAGTGTCTTTTCCTGATGCGCAAGGTCATTTCTCGTCACCATCAGGCTTGTATTGAGCTGATTATAGCGTGCCGAAAGCTGATTCTCCTCCGATTGTGTTTGATCAAAGGAGCGTTGCGCTTGCTGTTTCTGCTCAAAGAGCGTTTCCTCACGCTTCTCGAGCGAAGCGATGGTGTCATCGAGCATTTCAAGCTCGTGCTCGGCAACGACGTAGTCTTTTTCGGCGATCTCACGGCGAGAGCCGATCTGTGAAAGGTCATAGACGGCGATCGAGACGTCGACCGATTTCTTCTTTTCAAATAAATCTAAATAAATCTTGGCTTTTGCCGCATCTTTTTCAAGCGGACCCACGCGCGAGGAAAGCTCGGCGAGAATGTCGCTCACGCGCTCGAGGTTGCCGTCCGCTTCGGCAAGACGCTTTTCGGCATCCTGTTTCTTATAGCGGTATTTCGAGATGCCCGCCGCCTCTTCGAAGATGATGCGGCGTTCTTCGCCCTTTTGGGAGATGATCTCGGAGATCTTGCCCTGACCGATGATCGAATAACCGGTCTTACCGATGCCTGTGTTCATGAAGATATCAACGATATCTCTCAGGCGGACGACCTTGTTATTGATGAGATATTCGCTGTCGCCCGAGCGGTAGTAGCGGCGGGTGACGGTGATCTCGTCGTAGTCCATGTCGATGCGGTTGTCACCGCTGTTCTCGATGGTCAGTGAGACCTCGGCAAAGCCCATGGGGGAGCGGCTGTCAGTGCCGCCGAAAATGACGTCTTCCATTTTGTTGCCGCGAATATTTTTGGTGGAAAGCTCACCGAGCACCCAGCGGATGGCGTCGGAAATATTCGATTTACCGCTTCCGTTAGGTCCGACGATGACGGTCACACCCGATTCAAAGCTCAGTTTCGTGCGGTCGGGGAAGGATTTGAAGCCGTGAAGCTCCAGGGATTTCAGTCGCATAGTTGCTCGCTTTCTACGGTGATCTCGAACCCATAGCCCGAGAGCCGTTGATTTTCAGTAAAACGAAGGGAGGGGAGGGAAAAGGTGTTCTTCAGTGCAATCAGATTGCTTTTGTGCTGTCCGATGGCAGTCGACAGCCGACCCGGGGCAACTGCAATGACAAGGGATTTTCCGAAATAAGAAGGATTGCGGCGGAACGCTTTGCCCAGTCGCCGTCGATAAAACTCACTTCTGCAAAGCTCACCCATCGCAGGGTGAAATGCGCCGCCCACAATCGAACCGTCATGCAGCCCTTCGCTCTCGCAAAGTCCGATCCTGAGCAGCTTGACCCCTGCGGCTTCGAAGATCTCCATCGCATTGCAGCTTCGATCAACTGATTCTTCAAGTGTGAGGGGACGATATTCTCCCGATCGTGTCTGCTTAGAGAGTTCGGTATCGCGAAACACCACCGTCGGGTAGATGCGCGCTTCTTTTGCACCGAGTGAGGCGATCGCCTTGGCGGTTGCCATTTCGTCCTCGGGGGTTGACTTCGGCGGTCCGACCATCATCTGTCCGCCCAGTGTAAAGCCGCGGGAGACGATCAGCTCGCAGGCGGCAATGCTGTCTGCGGCAGAGTGTCCTCGATGGCAGGCTGAAAGCACGCGGTCGGACATACTCTGAATGCCCAGTTCGATGGTTTTCACCCGATATGCCGCCAAAACGTCGAGAATTTCGCTGTCTACAGCGTCCGGGCGTGTCGAAATACGGATCGAATCGACCGTTCCGTCGTCTATGTATGGCTGTACTGCATTGAGCAGTGCAACCATATAATCGCGCCTTATCGCAGTAAAACTGCCGCCGAAAAAGGCGATCTCCACCTTTGAATTGCCATCGAGCGAGGCAATGACCGTTTGTATCTCAGCCAGTGCTCGCTCGGGGGTCATCTCCTGTTTAGTGCCTGTGATCGTGCGTTGATTGCAAAAGCTGCATTGCCGGGGACAGCCCGCGTGAGGAACAAATAGGGGAATATTGACGTGTTTCATTTGATGCCGAAGAGACGGAGCGCTTCTTTAGCGGCGCTCTGTTCGGCTTCACGCTTGCTTCTGCCCTTGCCCTTGCCGATGACATTGCCGTTCAGCCTTGCCTCCATGGTAAAGCTGCGGCAGTGGGCAGGACCTTCCTCGGAAATCAGGATATATTCAAGCACGGCATCGGAATCCTGCTGTACGACCTGCTGAAGTGCGGTTTTGGAATCGATGATATGCTCGATCGTTTCGATATGGGAGATGGCGAAGCGAAGGATGAAGCTGCGTGCGGGATCGAGCCCTCCGTCGAGATAAATCGCGGCAATGAGCGCTTCAAATGCGCTCGAGGTGATGCTGGGCTTGCTTCTGCCGTTCGATTTTTTCTCGCCTTTGCCGAGCTTCAGATACTCGCCCAGCTCGATTTGCAGGGCAAAGCCTGCCAGCGGCTCTTCGCTGACCGTACAGGAGCGAATGCGCGAGAGATCACCCTCGGGGAGTTGTGGGTACTTTTCGTAGAGATAGCTGCTGACTACGAGCGAAAGCACCGAATCGCCCAAAAACTCGAGCCGCTCGTTGCAGTCGATATTGGGGTGCTTGCTGCCCGATTCGTTGGTGTAGGATTTATGGATGAGCGCTTGTTTGAGATAGGAGCGGTCGCGAAAGCTGTAGCCGATCGCTTTTTCGAGTTCTTCGTAGGGGCTGCTCATTCGATGCGCTCTCCCTTTATGGTTTCGGCAGTGCAACGGCGGCTGATCTCTTCAACGACACCCGTCTCAACAAAGGTCATTGCCTGACGGACTGCGTTTTTGATGGCAACCGCATCCGAATTGCCGTGTGCTTTGATCACGGGGCGGGAGATACCGAGCATGGGCGCACCGCCGTAGGTGCTGGTGCTCATCTTGGATTTAAGCCCCGAAACCTGATCCTTCATCAGAAGATAGGAGGCTTTGGTGCGAAAATTAGCAGTAAACATATCCTTCAGAATAGTCACAATATAGCTGCCCATGCCCTCGAGCGCCTTGAGCAGGATATTGCCCGTAAAACCGTCAGTCACGAGGACGTCGCACTTGCCGAAGGGTATGTCCTTGCCTTCAATGTTGCCTACAAAATCGAGATCGGCGTCTGTGAGTGCATGGTAGGAATCGACGCAGAGCTGAGTGCCCTTGTGATCCTCCGTGCCGATATTTAACAGACCGACCTTAGCCGTCTGAAGTCCGAAGAGCTTTTCCATATACACCGATCCCATGATGCCGAACTGCACCATGTGTTCTTCGGTGATCGTAAGATTGGCGCCCGCATCGAGCAAGAGCAGAGGCTTCTGCATAGGCAGGATGGCACCGATCGCCGAACGATGTACCCCACGGATGCGCTTGACGTAGAGCGTGGCACCTGTATGCAGTGCACCCGTGTTGCCGCAGCTGACGAAGGCATCGCCCTTTTTGTCATTCAGCAGCTTAAAGCCAACGCGCATAGAGGAATCGGCTTTGGTCCGCACCGACATGGGATCGTCTTCCATAGTGATTACTTCGGAGGCATGGACGATTTCAAAGTCATCGATCGAAAGTTGATTTTGGTCGGCGGCTTTTCGGATGACCGCTTCATCGCCGACGAGGATAATACCAACAGTCAGCTCGTCTTTGGCAAGGCGAGCACCTTTCAACATTTCGGCAGTTCCTTTGTCACTGCCCATTACATCGAGAATGATCTTCATACAGATTCCTTTCTGAGCGCTTCAAGCTCGTCAGCGATCGGTGCAATGATCTCCATTGCACGGGCGGATAGGGCTTCATTGCGGGCGGCTTTTCCGCCCTTGACTTTTCTGCCAAGCGGTTCAATAATGCCGAAATTGACGTTCATTGGCTGGAAATTCGAAGTGCTTGCCTCACTGACGTAGTGGGCGAGTGCACCGATGGCGGTCGTGGTGGGGAAGTCGGGGGCATTCTTTCCGAGTGCACTCAGTGCGGCGGAGATGCCTGCAACAAATCCCGATGCCGCCGATTCAAGATAGCCTTCCACGCCCGTCATTTGTCCTGCAAAGTAGAGGTTTGGCTGTTTTTTCAGGCAGTAGCGGCTGTCGAGCAGTTTGGGGGAGTTCATGAAGGTATTGCGGTGCATCACGCCGTAGCGGATGAATTCGGCATTCTCAAGACCGGGGATCATGCCGAAGACGCGTTTCTGTGCTTCAAAGGTGAGGTGGGTCTGGAAGCCGACTAAATTGTACATCGACGCTTCGAGGTTCTCCTGCCGAAGCTGAACGACCGCGAAGGGTTCTTTGCCGGTGCGCGGATCGGGCAGACCGACAGGCTTGAGCGGTCCGTAGAGGAGTGTGTCAAAACCGCGCTTTGCCATGACTTCGACCGGCATACAGCCCTCGAAAACGGTCAGATCCTCCTGCAGCTCCTTGTCGAAGGCTTTGAGGGGGGCTTCGGGCGCGGAGATGAGTGCCTCGTAGAAGGCGGTGTATTCTTCCTTGGTCATCGGGCAGTTGAAGTAGCAGGCATCGCCCTTTCCGTAGCGGGAAGCAAGATAGGCGATGTCGCGGTCGATGGAGGCGGCATCGACGATCGGTGCCGCCGCGTCGAAAAAGTGGAGCGAATCGGCATCAAATAGCCCAGCAAGGTAATCTGCGAGCGGCTCGGATGTGAGCGGTCCTGTCGCAACGACCGTGATCTCGTCGGTGGGCAGCGAGGTGATCTCTTCCTCTACGACGGTGATCAGGGGATGATTTTTGATCTTTTCGGTGATATAATCAGAAAAACGGTGTCTGTCTACCGCTAGTGCGGCGCCTGCGGGCACTTCGGTGGCATATGCGGCTTCCATGATGAGCGAGCCGAGTGCCGACAGCTCGCTTTTGAGCAGTCCGACCGCATTGGAGAGCTGCCTCGAGCGCCGGGAATTGGAGCAGACCAGCTCGGCAAAGCCATCCGAATGATGAGCGGGGGTGTACTTCTTCGGCTTCATTTCATATAAGGTGACCTTGACGCCGAGCGATGCGGCTTGCCATGCGGCTTCCGCACCTGCCAGACCTGCGCCAATGATATTGATTTTCTTCGTCATATTCTTCCTTTCGATTATAGGCACGGGTTGATCAGCGTCTCGACACTGACCAACCTGCACCTCCGATCCCCTCGGGGATCGGAGCGGGTTTATATTTAGTTTTCTTTGGTTTCTTCGATTTCCTTGGTAAAACCGCAGCCTTCTTTTTTGCAGATCAGCTGATTTTTACCCTTCTTCTGATAGAGCATCTCAGAGCACTTCGGGCACTTTTCAAGGGTAGGCAGATCCCAGGAGGAGAAATTGCATTTGGGATAGGTCGAGCAGCTGTAGAAGACCATGCGGTTGCGCGCACGCTTGCTGACGATCGAAGCGTTGCAGAGCGGGCAGGGAACGCCGATCTCGTTCTGGATCTTGATCGTGTACTTGCAGGTGGGGTAATTCGAGCAGGCAAAGAAGGATCCGTAGCGGCCCGTTCGCTTGACGACGGGTGCACCGCACTGTTCGCAGATCATGTCGGTCGGCTCAGGCTCGATCTCGGTCTTGACCTTCAGCTTGCCGTCCTTGTCGAGCGGCTTGGTATTCTTGCAGGTCGGATAACCGGGGCAGGCGGCAAATTTGCCGAAGCGTCCTGTCTTGATGATCATCTTCCGACCGCAGTTTTCGCAGACGATATCGGTCTCCTCGGGCGGGATCTCGACAGCCTGCTTTTCTGCTTCGGCAGTCGCTTTGTCGAGCGAAAGACGGAAGCGTCCGTAGAATTCATCGAGTACGCCGTTCATGGTCGTTTTCCCGCTTGCGATCTCGTCGAGCTGGGTCTCCATCTGTGCGGTGAACTCATAATCGACGATCTCGGGGAAGTTTTCGATCATCAGCTTGGTGGTCGCTTCACCGAGCGGTGTGGGAATGAGCGATTTGCCCTCACGCTTGACGTATTCGCGGGAGATGATCGTCGAAATGGTGGCGGCGTAGGTCGAAGGACGACCGATGCCCATATCCTTCAGAAATTCAATGAGCGTTGCTTCGGTGAAATGTGCGGGCGGCTCGGTGAAGTGCTGATCGGGCTTTACCGCAGTCGTGTTGAGGACCTCGCCCTCTGCAAGTGCAGGGAGCTTCTTTTCATCATCATCGCCGTCCTTGTCCTCGTAGACCTTCAGATAGCCTGCGAAACGGACCGACGAACCGCTGGTGCGGAAGGTATTGCCGTTGCAATCGATGTCTGCACTGACCGTATCGATCTCCGCAGATGCCATCTGGCTGGCGACGAAGCGCTCCCAGATGAGCTTGTAGAGCTTATACTGATCGGTCGTGAGCATCTTTCTGGCCTTTGCGGGCTCGAGTAGGAGATTGGTGGGACGGATCGCTTCGTGTGCATCCTGCGCCTCGGCATCGGTTTTATAAACTCGGGTCGTCTGAGGATAGTATTGATCGCCGAATTTTTCGAGAATATATGCCTTTGCTGCTTCCTGTGCTTCGGGCGAGACACGCAGTGAATCGGTACGCATATAGGTGATCAGACCTTGTGTGCCGCCGTTTTCTCTGCCGAGATCGACGCCTTCGTAAAGCTCCTGCGCGACCTTCATGATGCGCGACGACTGGAAGCCGAACTTACGAACGGCATCCTGAAGCAGGGTAGAGGTCGAGAAGGGGGGCTTGGGATTGCGCTTTTTGAGGCGGTTCTTGATCGATTGAATGACAAAAGGATGTCCCTCGCAGCTACTTAGGATCGTATCAACGTCCTCCTTGCTGCCAAGCTCCTTCTTTTCACCGCCGACGCCGTAGAAGCGGGAGGTGAACTCACTGCCGCTGTCGTTTTGGTGCGTAGCAGTGATCGTCCAGTATTCTTCGGGGACGAAAGCACGGATCTCGGCTTCCCGTTCTACAATAATACGGGTCGCGACAGACTGGACGCGTCCTGCCGAAAGACCGCTTCGCACGGTCTTCCAGAGGAAGGGCGAGATCTTATAGCCGACGATACGGTCAAGGATGCGGCGAGCCTGCTGGGAGTTGACCAGATCCATGTCAATGGCACGGGGATGCTTGATGGCGTCCTGTACGACGCTCTTGGTGATGGCATTGAAGGTGACGCGCTTGATTTTTTCATCGGGGATCTTGAGTGCGGCGGCGAGATGCCACGAGATGGCTTCGCCCTCACGGTCGGGGTCGGTTGCGAGGTAGACCTTGTCGGCAGATTTCGCGAGCTTGCGCAGATCGTTGATCAGGTCACCCTTGCCGCGGATGTTGATGTAGTGTGCGGCAAAGCCGTTTTCAATATCCACGCCCAGTGTGCTCTTGGGCAGGTCACGGACGTGACCGACCGACGCGACGACTTTGTATCCTGAGCCGAGATAGGTCTGGACGGTCTTGGTTTTGGATGGAGATTCGAGTATTACCAGTTTCGACATAATTGATCTATATAAATCCCGGAGAACAGTGATCTGTATCATCGGTTTCCGAGACAGGAATTCCTTTCTTAGTAGTATTACGAATATAGTGCTTATCTGAGCCGCTTGTAAAGCCCGCCGGGAAGGATCGCGACCAGTCCCGCAACCTCGAGGATCGTCATAGCCGAGAGGATCTCAGCCATTGCAAAGCCGCCCTTGGCGAGTTCATCAGGGCTGATCGCCCGACCTTTGGGCATTGCCGCAAGGATGACCATCTGCTCATCTCCTACCCAGTCGGTCGACGGCGGCAGATCGCTTTCGTTAGCTTCGACTTGTTCGGTTGTTTCGGCCTCGAGCGGTTCTTCAATCGGATCGGGCAGCTCATCGCTTAGCCCGGTCGATCGCATGAGCGGCTCGTCCTGCTCATCCGAGCGCCGACTCTTTCGATCGGCGAGCGGCTTTGAAGGGGAAGCGACCTTCGCTTTCTTCTTGATCGGGTTTACGCTGAAGCGGGGCATGAATGCGGGCAGATGCTCGATATGGATGGCATGAGGATAATAGTATTCGTATTCCTCAAGTATATCTACAGCCGTCGTGACCATCTTAGCGCCGTCGCGAATGAGCGAATTGGTGCCGTAGCTGTTTTGTTCGCCGACCTTGCCGGGGAGTGCAAAGATATCTCTGCCTTGCCGCAAGGCATCGCGGGCGGTGATCATTGCGCCGCTCTTTTCATCTGCTTCGACGACGAGCGTGCCTTGGCTGAGCCCGCTGATGATGCGGTTGCGGATCGGGAAGTTCGAGCCGATTGGCGGTGTACCCGGCTTGAACTCGGTAAAGATCGTGCCCTTTATTATGATCTCTTCCATGAGTTCGGTGTTTTCACGCGGATAGACACGGTCAATGCCGCAGCCTAACACCGCAACGGTATGTCCGCCTGCATCGAGTGCACCTCGGTGACAGACAGTATCAATGCCGAGCGCCATTCCGCTGACGACGATGGCACCGCCTATTGCAAGGTCGCGGGAGATTACGTAGCCCTGTCGTTTGCCGTATTCGGTCATGCGGCGTGTACCGACGGTTGCAATGCAGACGTTCTGATTGAAGTCAGGGAGCTTTCCTTTATAATAGAGAAGCAGGGGCGCACGGGAAATGCGACGCAGACGTTCGGGATAGAGCGGACTGTCATACGGGAGTAGTCCCACATTGTTTGCTATGCACCATTGATAGATATCGCGTGTTTCAACGAGATCCTTGTCGGCGAGCAGTTCAGCAAGCTCGGGCTTCAGATCTGCGATGGCATAGAGTGCCTCAGGCTTTGCCTTGAATACTTCCTTGGCATCGTAATCGAAATGCGAGAGCACCAGATCGCCCGCTGTGCTGCCCGGTGATATTCGCAAACTCAGCCATAGCCAGTATCTGACGTCGGTCATAAAATCATTCCCTTCGTAGCATATTTCGAGTGGGATCAGAGCAATTTCTGCCCCATCTCCCAGAGAAGCAGGGTAGACGCCGAAGCGACGTTCAGCGATTCGCTTCCTTTTCTCATAGGAATAATGACGGTCCTTGTACAGCGATCGATCAGCTCATCGGGCAGACCGTGCCCTTCATTGCCGACGACAAAGCAGGTCGCGGCATTGATTTCGAGCTGGCGAATATCCAGTGCATCCTCCCGAAGCGCCGCCGCACAAACGGTATATCCGTCAGCCTTAAGCGCGTCAATCGAAGCTGTCATATCGGAGAGCGTGAGTGTGGGCAGTGAAAAGAGTGCGCCCATCGCTCCTCTGATGGTGCGGGGATTATAGAGGTCCGCACAGTCGTCCGACAGGAGCAGCAGATCGATGCCCATTGCCGATGCCGAGCGCATGAGCGTGCCGAGGTTGCCGGGGTCGCGCACCGAAACCGCCAAGAATCGGCTGCCCGATTCTTTTATATTATATATTGTAGCAGATTTATGCAGTCTGTCAATAGACCGAGCGACACAAAAGATGCCTTCAGGAGCATTTTCATCGGTTAATTTTTCGTAAACCGATCGGCTTACCACATGAAGCGCGCAATCATCGGGTAAAGTCGGGAGGGGAAGGTGCTCTTCGGTTGCAAAGACGTGCAGCAGTTCGATGCCTTTTTCGATCGCTTCTCTGAAGAGCTTGACCCCTTCAAAGTAAAAAGTGCCCGTCTCTTCGCGATACTTTCGATTTTTCAGTTTCGCCGCGTCTACGATCAGACGGTTGGAACGGGATGTAATAATTTCCATAGTACCTCTCTGCCGTGGAATAGAGAATGGGTATTCAACAAAGAAACCCGCGCGGGAAGATAGGCTCAGTGCCAAATTCCCGCTGCGGGTATGGGATTACCCGAAACGGGTAATGTCTTAGAGGGCAGCCTTAGCCTGCTCGCAAACAGCGGCGAAAGCGTCCTTGTTATTAACAGCCAGTTCAGCCAGCATCTTACGGTTGAGATCGATGCCTGCCTTCTTGAGGCCGTGCATCAGCGTGCTGTAGTTCATGCCGCATACCTTAGCCTGCGCGTTGATACGAGCGATCCACAGCTGACGGAAGTCTCTCTTCTTCATCTTTCTGCCGGCAAATGCATAGTTGCCGCTCTTCATAACGGCCTGCTTTGCCATCTTGAAATGCTTGGACTTAGCACCCCAGTAGCCCTTTGCGGCCTTCAGAAACTTCTTTCTTCTCTTGCGCGTCATCATTGCGCCCTTAACTCTTGCCATTTTCGTAATCCTCCTAAATTAACTTGTTTTTCGCTCAGTGCTTCTGGATCAGCGTCTTGATAGCAGGAGCAAAGCTTTCGCTCAGATATGCACCGGTACGCAGTGCTCTCTTGCGCTTCTGGGTCTTGAGGCCCAGGTTGTGACGGTGATGAGAGTGATTCATTTTAACTTTTCCGCTCTTGGTAAGAGAAAATCTCTTGGCGGAGGCTTTATGGGTCTTGATTTTTGCCATGACTGAAATCTCCTTTTAAATTGCGATATTCGCGAAATTACTTGACTGCCGTCTGCTTCACAGGGAAAATGAACATAGTCATGGATCTTCCTTCCATAACGGGCGCCTTTTCCACATTGCCAAGATCGGATACGGCTTCGCTGAATTTCTCAAGCAGAGCACGTCCCACCTCCTGGTGAGCCATTTGTCTTCCTCTGAAGACGACCAGCACCTTGACCTTGTTGCCTGCGCTGAGGAAGCGCTTAGCGTTGTTGACCTTCGTGTTGAAGTCATTCACATCGATCTGACAGGTAAGCTGAACTTCTTTGACTTCCACGCGCTGTTGCTTCTTTTTGGCTTCTTTTTTCTTCTTATCCCGATCGAAGCAGAACTTACCGTAGTCCATGATGCGGCATACGGGGGGCTCGCTGTTGGGGGAGATCAGAACGAGATCCAGATCCTTTTCGTAAGCGTTCTCAAGTGCATTGTTCAGCGTCATGATTCCGAGCTGTTCGTTGTCCGAGCCGATCACACGCACCTGTCTGGAGCGGGGAAATGAGGAAGAGAAAATCTCTTCATTGGTCAAATGCTCTTTGCTGTTGCCTTTAATTGTAAAACACCTCCAAGTGAAACAAAAAATGTGCGGCAGTCCACAAACTCCGCACAAACAAAACATCCCCGTAAGGTGATATATTTGATCAGTAACCGTATCGGCTCAATAAAGGTCATACGGTGAGAACGGAATCTGTGTTCTTCTTTTCCTTGCAAGTATAGCACAGTTTTCCCGCTTTGTCAAGAGGGCTTTTGAAATTTTTTTAATATTTTTTGCACAGAAAATTCACTTATTTTCGCTCTTCGCCTCTTGTAATTCTTTTCAGAATGAGTTATAATGATAGATACGAAAACCATTTCAGGAAACGGGGGCTGTTTTGACCGTGTCTAAGCGAAAAGCACGAGTGGTGCGCGGCAGAGTGATCGTCTGGCTGATCGCTTCGGCGATTCTCTTTTTGTTAATTTGTGCCGTAGCGGCAGGCTATATTTTTCTTTCGGCAAAATGGCCGTCCTTCTCCTTCCCGGTCGAATATACGATCTATTACGGAAGCGAAAACGATTACCGTGTCAAAAGCGATGATGAGGTCGAGATCAAAAAACGCAATTTCAAGCAAGATACCTACAAGATCGGACAATTCACCGAAGGACAAACGGTATACGTCAATTTCTCAGCACTTGCCGACTATTGCGGCTTCTACGTCAGCGGCGACGACGGTCATTTGCGCTTCATCCTGCCCGCAGTCGGTGATACGGAAGCCTCGCAGTTTGTGGTAACGGCAAACAGTAATGAGGTCGATCTGAACGGGACGACCGTCCATTTGTCTGCACCCGCTGTGATGCGCGACGGCGTGCTCTATATGCCGATCGAGTTTATCGACTTCTATATTGAAGGCATCACGGTCGTCCCGGACAGGGAAGATCCCAATGTTTTTTATCTGCTTTGCAGTAAGGATGCCGCGTTCTATCTCCCCGCATCGCCCGCTTTGCCCAGCGAACCGATCGACCGCACGGCACTAAACGAGCTCGATGCCTGAACCCTGAATAGTTATACATATATAAATTAGGAGAGAATATAATGAGTAAAAAAAGCCGTAACAGAAGAAAAGGAGTGGATTCGGGCTATCTTTTGTCGATCATCTGCATTGTAGCACTGACCCTCCTCTCTGCTATTTTGATCACACTCTGCTTTACTGTAATTCTGTCTGTTGAGGAGGAGCCCCCAATGACCTCAACCCCAACCAACCGCACACAGCTCACTACCTCTACACCCACTTCCGATCAGTCCTCGTTAACGACCACGACGCAGGGCAGTGTAACGATCGATCCGTCGGCAGGAACAACGCTCTCGCCAACTACATCGACGGTTGCCCCTCAGACGACGCTTACCCCCACCACACCCTCCACCCCCACGACGACCAAGCCGATCGTAACCGATCCCCCTGTGACTGAGCCGCCCAGCCCGTCCAAACTCGGTTTTAAGGCGGATCTGTCGGCATACGAGCAGTACATGGACCCCACGGGCGACAGATGGGACGACGCCTATCTGATGCTGGTCAATGCGAATAACAAGCTTGAGCCTAATCAGGAAAAGACCTATCCCACGCTGGGCGGTCTGACCGCTTTTTCGAAGATCGATGATTACAATTACCGTCACAATCCCGATCTCACCATGAACGAGAACGCCATTATGGCACTGACCGCCATGTTTATCGAGGCTAAAGCGAACGGCATCAAGGATCTCGATATCACCAGTGCTTATCGCAGCTATTCCTATCAGGGAACCCTGTTTAACAACAACTGCAACAAGACCTACCACTGGCTGTGCGAGGAAGAGGGATGCACCGCTGACTGGATTGGAAAGAGCTCGACCTGTCCGTTTTGCGGTGAAAAAACGAGCAACAACACGCTCCCGATCACACAGGAAGAGAAGGAAGCAAATGTGGCGACCTACTCGTGCGCACCCGGCACGAGTGATCATCAAACAGGCCTTGCGATCGATATTGTCGATCTGAGCCTTCCTTATCGATATTGGACGCTGATTCAGGAATACGGCGATACCGAATCGGGCAAGTGGCTTGCCGAAAACAGCTGGAAATTCGGCTTCGTGCTCCGTTTCCCCGAAGGGAAGGAAAGTGAGACCGGTATCATCTACGAGCCATGGCATTTCCGCTTTGTCGGGCGCACACACGCCGCTCAGATGCGGGAAATGGATATGTGTCTCGAGGAATATTCCGAATATCT
Source organism: uncultured Lachnospiraceae bacterium (assembly GCA_964426285.1). Classification (GTDB taxonomy): domain Bacteria; phylum Bacillota; class Clostridia; order Oscillospirales; family CAG-272; genus CAKSQF01. Next base: position 19,616 of record CAYRQA010000017.1, read on the forward strand.
CGAGAGCATCGGCTACTTTGATTGACCCTAAGCTTCATCATTGTTGCAAAAAGCACAACAATTCTTGTTGAATTTTGTCTATATTGCCTATTGCAATTTGGCGCGAAGTTTGCTATAATGATGAAGCTGTAAGGCCTGTTAGTCAAGCGGCTAAGACGTCGCCCTCTCACGGCGAAGACATGGGTTCGATTCCCGTACGGGTCACCAATGAAGTATAATCCGAACACGATAT
>CAYRQA010000018.1:0-19742 GCA_964426285.1 uncultured Lachnospiraceae bacterium
AAAAAAATAATGCTTGTGATTTTCTCACAAGCATTATTTTTTGCACTCGTCAACCAGCTTCTTTACTGGATTTTCTTAAACATCCTTATGAGAAGCACGGTTTCGCAAGTCGTTTTTCATGGTGGAGACAGCTGGAATCGAACCAGCGACCTCATGCATGTCAAGCATGCACTCTAACCAGCTGAGCTATGCCTCCGTCGCCATATTAGTATAGCACAAAGAGGCAAAAAAAGCAATATGGCATTTTAACCAAATATTTCAGCTTGAATTTGTTTGTATTGCTGCAATCGGATTCAATTTTCGCCAGAAACGGCGAACAAGCTCTATTGGAACGATCAAAAAAGCAAGTGCTATGACGATCGTCAGCTGACCGACGCTAAGCGGTGCCGCACGGAAAAGCGCTCCCCCGAAATAGATCATCAGCAACTGAATTGCCGTCACAAGCGTCATGATGCCGATAAATGCCTTGTTTTCCCTTAAATGAGCAGCCAGATTAAGGCGTGAGGTTCGTGCGATGAAACAATTTGCAATACCAAGGAAGATGAAAAGCCCGAAGAAAGCACTCATGAAGTAAATGGGATTCTCGGAATAACCAAAGAAGCTGCGAATCGCATCTGAACGCAGGAAGATGATACAGATCGCGAGCGTCATGAGGCTGCAAAAGACGATCTGCCCTGTCATCAACCTGTTTACGATCGGTTCGGTGCGCCGTTTGGGTTTCTCACGCATACATTCGTTGGTGGTCGGCTCACCTGCAAAAGCGAGTGCACCGAGTGTGTCCATGATGATGTTGATCCAGAGCATCTGTACCACCGTCACGGGTGTGTCGATGCCGATGAAGGGACCGATCAGAGAAATGCCCATTGCCGAGAAGTTCATGGTCAGCTGGAAGAGGACGAATTTTCGTATACTCGAGAAGATGGTACGTCCGTACAATACCGTTTTGGCGATATAAGCGATGCTGTCCCCGAAGAGGACGATGTCCGCCGCCTCCTTGGCAATTTCCGTACCGCTGCCCATCGCAAAACCAACGTCTGCGATCTTGAGTGCAGGCGCATCATTCACGCCGTCTCCCGTCATGCCCGTGACCAGATCGAGTGACTGCGCCAAACGGATCAGCCGCGATTTATCGGACGGGAGGGCACGCGCGACTACTGCAAGCGTCGGAAGGAGCGCTCTCACCTCATCGTCGCTCATGGCGGCAAGCTCACTGCCCGTGATCACACCCGCTTCCTTGAAAGTCCCCACAATGCCGCAGGATGACGCTACAGCAGTCGCTGTGTCTTGACTGTCACCTGTCACCATTACCACCTGAATGCCCGCAGAACGCAATTTTTCGACCGCTGAGCGTGCATCAGGGCGCACGCGGTCACGGATGGCTACCAGTGCGATCAACATGAGGGGCGGCATGGTATTTCCGACGGGCATTTGAGCGGCTTTTGCAACCGCGATGATGCGGTTGCCGCCCGAAGCCATGCGGTGCAGCTGCGCACTGAGGACCGACGGGGGGACCGATCTCGGATTGCCTGCCTCGTCGAGACAATTTTGGACGTAGGGGAGCAGTTTCTCGGGTGCTCCTTTGATGTAGACCTCTCCGCCTGAAAGCTCGGCAGCAGAGTACTTTCGCGTGCTGTCAAAGGGGATCTTTCGACGAATGATCGGCTCATCATTTTTCCCTTGCCGCTTACAAAAAGCATTGGCAAGTGCACGGTCGGTGGCGTTCGAGCCGCTGATCTTTCCGCCCGAGCGATGCCATTCTCTGGTCGAGCGTATCGCATAAATGAGCGTTTGAGCGAGCGGACGAGATTTATCGAGCGCCTCCAATTCAATCTCCCTGCCACCCCCGACGGCGATCGCACAAACACTTTGATTGCCTGTGGTCAGCGTGCCCGTTTTGTCGGTAAAGAGGATGTTCAGGCTACCCGCTGTTTCGATACCGACCAGCTTGCGCACAAGGATCTTGTCTTTGAGCATTCTTTTCATATTCGAGGAAAGCACGACCGTGATCATCATCGGCAGTCCCTCGGGGACGGCAACGACCACCAAGGTGATCGCAAGGGTCAGACAGTGCAGCAGACAGTCAGCCTGCCAGCGAAGGCTGAAAAATTTTGCCGCCATGAGCGTCCTGTCAAATCCGCTCTCCAGAAAGAGCGCATCGAAGTAGTATGCCACTGCCACCACCGCCGCGGCAACATACCCGATCTTACTGATGATCTCCGCAAGGTGATTGAGCCGCAGTTTGAGCGGACTTTCGCGCTTTTCTGCTTGCAGTTCTGCCGCCAGCGAGCCATACATCGTGTCTGCGCCGACCGAACGCACCTCCATAATGCCTTCTCCCGAGCAAACCGACACACCTCTCAGGAGAACGCTGGGAGCTGACAAGTCCTTCTTATCGGGCATACCCTTTAGCGGAAATTTGCTCACTTCCCTGCTCTCTCCGTTGAGTGCCGATTGGTCTGCCTTGAGCGCACCGTCTATAAGGATACCGTCGGCAGGTACTTTTTCTCCCCCGCCCAGCAGTACCAGATCGCCGACGACCAGCTCTTCAATCGGGATCTGAACGACCTCTCCGTTTCGGATCACACGTGCAAAGCTCTGAGCCGATTCGGCTTGCAGCTTCTCAAATGCCGCTTCACTGCCATACTCTGACAGTGTCGTTACCCCTGTCGCAATTGCGATGGCAAGCACAATGCCGATCGTCTCGAACCAATCAAAGCTCTCGAGCATAAACAACAGATTGAGCCCCAGCGCCGCCAACAGAATTTTGATGATCGGATCGCCCAGATTATGAATAAAGCGCCTTACGAGCGAAACTTTTGGCTGCGTCGGAAGCAGATTTCTGCCGTAGCGCTCTTCCGACGCCCTCACCTCTTGCTCGGACAATCCCTTGTACTTCACTCCCATATCCCGTCCCTTCCTCTTTGGTACGGTCTATTTTATGCAAAACGCAGCGCTCATAGAAGCAAAGAAAAAAGAAGAGCCAGCAGGCTCTTCTTTTATGTAATTACGAATTACTTCGTGAGGTACTTGTTGGTAGCAGCTTCATCAGCCAGCGCAGTCAGCATATCGCAAACGCCCTTTGCCATCTCGGAGTAACCACTATCGCTGGGATGCAGACCGTCGTAGAACATATCCTTACCCATATCGTTAGCGGTAAAGGAGTGCATATCGAAGAAGCTTACGTTTCTGCCCTCTTCCTTGAAGGTTTCGAAAATCTTCTTCTGCAGTGCAACCATCTTATCCGAACCGAATTCGCCGTCCTTACCGGTACCGTTGTAATACTCGGGGCAGTTCATCAGAACGAAGTGCGTATCGGGGTTGAGCTCGGTTAGCATATCAACGAATGCAGTATAGTCTGCGGTGTACTTCTCGGTGTCAGCGGTGGTCCAGTTCTTGAAACGGTCAGAGTCGTTGGTACCGAGCATGATGAGCGTGATGTCAGCAGTGGGTGCCGCAGCGATCATCGAATCGTACTTCCAGCAATCAGCATATGCATCCTTGTGGTCGTCACGCATGGTGGTGCCGCTTACGCCGAAGTTCGAGAAGGCATAATCCTTCCACAGGATACGTCCTGCGATAGCAGGCCATGCGCAGTAGGAAGTGTCCTTCGTACCAAATCCGTCGGTGATACTGTCGCCGATGCAGGAGACGGTGATGACGTCAGCTTTTGCCTGGGTTACAAAAGTACCGGGGATCACGACGTCCTTCGCATCCTGGTTCATAAACTCGGTGTAGAGCACGCCGAGCGTATCGTACATAGCGGCAGGCGAGCCACCGTTCAGCCAAAGCTTACCGGGCTCAAGCATAGCGATCTTGTAAACGTCAGCTGCGATTTCCTTGTTGACGCGGCTGTTTTCTTCATCGGAATGGCCGGTTCTGCCGACGAGAATCTCATGCTCGGTAGCAGCAGCAGAGGAAGCTACAACAGGTACGTCAATACCGGTCATATTCTTCAGGTCAGCGGCAAGCTCCTCTGCGATCAGCTTGGTATAGTGGGTCTCGCCGTAGATAAAGCTGTCGGGGTACTGAGTTGCCTTGCTGGTGAGTTCATCGGAGGCGTATACGATCTGATACTCAGAAAGGTTTACACCGTCAATGGTGATGCTGTCATACTTGGCATCCTTGGGATCGGGCTCTTCGGGGGGCTGCTGATCCTGGGGATTTTCCGTAGTGGTGGCAGCGGTGTTGTCGGCATCCTTGTCGCTGTCACAGCCGGTCAGAATGGGGGCTGTAAGCATCAAACAAGCAAGCAGTGCACATAAAAGTCTTTTCATTTTTTTACTCCTTTTATATAAAAATTTTTTAACAGGGTGAATATCCGACCGAGCCGTCATATGCGGCAAGGTCAAAGGCTACCGTCCGAGCGATGAGCAATCCGGCGGCAGGCGGGACAAAGGGAATGCTGGCAGGAATCGGCTTCCCGTTCTCGGAAAGTGCGGCGTTTGAGGCTCTTATCGGTTCCTCAGTGGAATAGACAACCTTCATGTGGGTGATCCCGCGGGTCTTCAGCTCTCGTCTCATCGCCCGTGCAAGCGGACAGACTGACGTTATGGCAAGATCCGCAACCGAAAAGCCCATCGGATTGGTTTTATTGCCCGTACCCATTGAGGCGATCATCGGTATACCGAGATCACGGCATCGGCAGGCAAGCGTTATTTTGGCGCTGACCGTATCGACGCAATCGATGACATAATCGAATCCGCTAAGATCGATCTCGTCTGCATTTTCGGGAAGATAGAAGGTCTGACGGAACTCCACGCGGGCATCGGGATTGATATCCTTGATCCTCGCTGCCATCACTTCGACTTTAGGCAGACCTATCGTCGACTGAAGCGCAATGATCTGACGGTTGAGGTTCGAGCGGGCAACGCTGTCGCTGTCAACCAGCAGAAAGCTACCCACACCCGCTCTGGCGAGTGCTTCGGAAACGTAGCCGCCCACACCGCCTACACCGAAGACGGCTACCCGTTTGTCGGCGAGTGTCAACAGTGTATCATCACCGAGCTGCATGGCTGAACGGGAAAATTCCTCTTTGATCATGAGACCCTCCTTCTTTCGCGGACGATGTCAACAAGATAAGCGGCTACGTATACCACGATATCTACGATCACGACAGTCGCACCGGGCGGTGTCTCGAAATAGATCGAGAGCGAAAAGCCAATCACATAGGTGATCACCGACAAAATAGCGGAGGAGAGCACGACCGATCGGTAAGTGCGCAGCAGGCGCATCGAAGTCAGCGCAGGAAAGACGATCAGACTCGAAATCAGCATCGCGCCCATCATTTTCATGCCGATGACGATGGTCACGGCAGTGAGAATGGCGAGCAACGTGTTGTAGAAGGAAACGTTCACGCCTGTGGCTCTGCCGAAGTTTTCATCAAAGGAAACGAGGAAGAATTTGTGATAGAAGAAGAGGAAAACGACAAGCATGATCAGCGAGAATCCGACGGTCGTCCAAAAGTCGGCAGGCGTCATGGCAAAAATGCTGGTGCTGCCGAACATATAGTTGCAGACGTCGCCGCCAAGACCGGTCGACTTCTGGGCAAGGATGGTGCCGACCGCCAGTGCGCCTGTCGAAAGAATGGCGATCGCCGCGTCTCCCTTCATTTTGCCGCTTTCGCGCAAACGAAGCAGGAAGACTGCGCATCCCGTAACGATCGGAAGCGTGACCCACAGCGAACCGGAAAGTCCGACCACTGTAGATAGTGCCAATGAGGCAAATCCCACGTGGGAGAGCCCATCCCCGATCATCGAAAAGCGCTTCTGGATCAGGCTTACGCCGATGAGTGCGGCGATCAACGAGACCAGAATGCCCGCTATGAAAGGATACAGCACGTATTCGCGAGTAAACAAGTAGAAAAAGCGTTCAAGGGTCATGTCTGATCACCTCTTCGCTGTTTCTCATCTTTAAATGCATCATATTCGGAAAGCGTACCGTAAAAGGTCGAATGCTGACCGAGATACAGGATGTGTGTGGCAAGTCGGGGGAGGATGGCACTGTCATGCGTGACCATGAGAATGGTCATACCGTCTTCTTTATGAAGCTTTTCAATGAGTGAATACAGTTCCTCTGTCGCGCCTTCGTCCAGTCCGCCTGTCGGCTCATCGAGTAAAAGCAGATCAGATGCGGCGCAAAGCGCCCTTGCAAGCAGCATACGCTGCTTTTGACCGCCCGAGAGCTCAGCGCAGTTGCGCTTGGCAAAGGGTAGGATGCCCATCTTCTCCATAGCGGCATTGGCGTGGCAGATATCGGCAGACGAATAAAAGGGGAACAAACCGCGTCGGTTGAGACAGCCCGAGCGGACCACCTCCTGCACAGCCGCGGGGAAATCCCTTGCCTGCTCGCTCATCTGCGGCAAATAACCGATACCTCGGTTGGTCAGTCCGTTTTCATAGCGGACAAAGCCGCTGTCGGCTGATTTCAGTCCCAAAAGTCCCTTTACAAGGGTGCTTTTTCCCGTGCCGTTTTCTCCGACAATGCAGAGAAAATCACCTTTTTTCACCGAAAAGGAAAGGTTTCTGATCACCGGAAGACGGTCATATGAATAACTGACTTGATTGCAGGTGATATAGTTCATGCAAGGATTCCTTTCGATGTGATCTGCGGTCGACAAGCTGTCAACCGAGCGCTGTTCTCAGCGCATCTATGTTCTCACACATCAGCGTCAGATAGCTGTTTCCGTCGCTGATCTGTCCTCGAGTCAGCGTATGGCAGGAATGGAGCGTGAGGATCTCTGTCTCCTCATTTCCACCCTCACGGCGCACCGTTCGTGCGATCGTGCCATCCGAATACTCTGCCGTGAAGATCACGGGAAGCCGCTCCTCCCTAAGCCTTTCGGCGAGATGATCGTATTCGACCGCCGTAAGATCGGCGGCGGATGAGCACCCGGGGAGTGCGGCATAATAGGACAATCCGTACTGCTCGCAAAGATAGCGGAAGGGGAAACGGTCTGCGACCAGAATCGTCCTTCGCTGAGCCGATTCTGCCAGTGCACGAAACTCAGCATCGAGCGCATCGAGTTCGGTGCAGTAGTTTACGGCATTGGTTTGATACGCCTCGGTGCGGTCGGGATCGTGCGCACACAGGGCATCGGCTACAGCCTCGGTAATATCTTTGGCGTTATTCGGGGAGAGCCAGACGTGTTCGTCGTAGAGAATCTCCTCATTCCGATCGCCATGCTCGTGTTCATGTGTATGATCATGCTCGTGATCGTGATGCGCCTCATCGGTCTCTTCGAATAGAAGGTCGACGGTATCGATCATGTTGATGACCGTCTTGTTTTTGCAATCAATGGTCGAGAGGAAGTCCTCTGCCCAACGGTCACCTTCTCCGCCTGTGTAGATGAAGATATCGCACTCCTCGATCAGGAGCATATCGACCGCAGTCGGAGAGTAGCTGTGGCTGTCGGTGACGTCGACCAGCAGTTCCACATCGGCATGATCGCCTGCGACATTGCGCGCAAAGTCGTAGGGAGGGAAAATGGTGGCAACCACAAGCGGTCGGTCGGCATTTCCCTGCTTGGTCTGCTCAGCACTGCAGGAGAGCAGTGTTCCGAGCAGTGTGAGCACTGTGCAAACCAGTGCAAGCGCCCTTATGAAATAGGCTTTAGTCAAGTGCATTCAGCATATCCACGCGGCGCTGATGTCTGCCGCCTGCGAATTCGGTGGTAACGAAGAGATCGATCATATCGAGCGCCAATCCGACGCCGATCACTCTCGCACCCAGACAGAGAACGTTCGAATTATTGTGCTCACGGGTCGCGCGTGCCGAGAAAGTGTTCTCGCAAGCGGCGGCACGGATGCCCTTATGCTTGTTTGCGGCGATCGACATACCGATACCCGTTCCGCAAACGAGGATGCCGAGATCGGCTTTCCCCTCGGAGATCGCCTTGCAGACTGCGTCGGCGTGAATCGGATAGTCGACCGCTTCACTGCTGTTGCAGCCGCAGTCGATGACCTCACAACCTGCGGCAGTCAGATGGTCGATGACCGCTTTTTTATAGTCAAATCCGCCGTGATCACAGCCAAATGCGATGATTTTGCTCATATTTTATTCCTTTCGCCGCCGCGCGGCGGCTTTGATCAATTTATTTTTTCGTTTTCCCGCTCGATCCGTTCGCGCTCTGCCTGACTTGGGCGGAGATAAATGGGAAGAAGCTCCGAATCGGTGCAATACTCGCCTGCCTTATATTTCGCAAGCGCCAACTTTGCGATGCTTGCCGCCGACTGTCTGCGCGCAAGCAGTGCGGGCTCGAGCAGAGGGAGCGCGTCTTCATTCAGATCGAGCAGGATGGGTGCACCCTCGCCGTTGACGTATATCAGCTCTCCGTCCTCGACGTAAGGCTCGAGTTCGGAAAGAAGCGCATCTGCCGGGATCAGACGGTCAGGGGTCAGCCGTACGATATGCTCACCGTCCGAATGAAAGAGTGCATTATAGAGCTGGGAACGGCGTGCATCCATCACAGGACAAAGTACGCCCACACAGCCTCCCATATTATACGCCAGTGCTTCGAGCGACGAGATCGACACACAGGGCTTGTTTCGTCCGAATGCCAATCCCTTCACCAGTGACACACCGATGCGTACCCCTGTAAAGGAGCCGGGACCTGTCGTGACGGCGAACAGATTGATGTCTGCGGCATCCATCCCGCAAAGCGAGAGCAGATGCTCGGTCATCGGAAGGAGCGTTTCACTATGCGCATGCCCGTTATCAAGCGTACAGGATGCGAGCAGCTTCTCATCCTCGGTAATGGCGACCGATGCCACCAATGCCGACGATTCCAGTGCCAATATTTTCATATTCATTCCTTTTCGGTTCAGGCTTTGGCGATCTGCTCGACCGTAATGGTCCGCAGATTTTCGTCGCCGCCCTCTACCTTGGTGATACTCACCCTATAGTAGCTGTTCGGGAGTGCAAACGGGATGTTTTCGCTCCATTCGACCACAAAAATGCAGTTTTGATAGTCGTAAAAGCCGCAGGCATAGAGATCATCCTCACTTGTAATACGGTACATATCGAAATGGCAGAGCGAGCAGTTTTTTCCCTCGTATTCATTGCAGATCGCGTAGGTGGGACTGCATACTTCAGCGTCGGGTGCAACGATCGATGCAACCCCCCGCACGAAGGCGGTCTTCCCTACACCGATATCACCGTACAGTGCGACAAAATCGTCTATTTTCAGTGCGGCGGCAAGGAGTGCGCCTGCCGATTCAGTCTCCTTCTCGGAATGCGAGAGGATCTTGGTGAGTAATTTGATCGTTTCTTTCTTCATATCAGGAAAGTCCGGTAATGACCCCGTTGTCGTCAACGTCGATCGACAGTGCGGCGGGCACCTTGGGCAGTCCGGGCATCGTGAGGATCGAGCCGGTATAGATGACTACGAATCCTGCACCTGCGGAGAGCTTCACGTCACGGACGGTGAGCGCAAATCCCTTCGGACGACCGAGGAGCGATGCGTTATCCGAGAGCGAATACTGCGTTTTTGCCACACAAATGGGGAAAGAGCTGTATTTTTCGTCGAGCTGCTCGATCTCGCGGAGCGACCTCAGCGCAGCTTCTTCGTAGCGCACCTCGGATGCACCGTAAATCTTCGATGCGAGTGCGCCGATCTTCATTTGCAGCGTCCAGTCATCGGGGTAAATAAACTTGAATTCGGAAGGCTTCTCGCAAGCGGCGATGACCTTTTCGGCAAGCTCAATGCCGCCTTCACCGCCCTTGGCGAAGACTTCGGAAAGCGCCACCTCAACGCCCAGCTTCTTGCAGACAGAATGAACGATGTCAAGTTCTGCATCGGTATCGGTGCCGAATCGGTTCATTGCAACCACGACGGGCAGACCGTACTGCTGGAGGTTTTCTATGTGTGCTTCGAGGTTTACGATGCCCTTTCTCAGCGCATCGAGATTTTCTTCGGCAAGCGCATCTTTCTTGACGCCGCCGTTATATTTGAGCGCGCGCACGGTAGCGACGAGCACTACACAGGCAGGCTGAATGCCCGCAAAGCGGCACTTGATATCGAGGAATTTTTCTGCGCCGAGATCTGCACCGAAGCCCGCTTCGGTGATGGCATAATCGCCGAGCTTCATGGCGAGCTTGGTCGCCTTGACCGAGTTGCAGCCGTGTGCGATGTTGGCGAAGGGACCGCCATGGATCAGTGCGGGCGAATTCTCAAGCGTCTGGACGAGGTTGGGCTTCATAGCGTCCTTGAGTAGTGCCGCCATTGCGCCGACACAGCCGAGGTCGCGTGCGTAGACGGGCTTGTTGTCATAAGTATAAGCGACCAGAATGTCACCGAGACGGCGTTTGAGGTCGGCAATGTCCTCGGCAAGACAGAGGATCGCCATGATCTCGCTTGCAACGGTGATCATAAAATGGTCTTCTCTCGGCACACCGTCCGTCTTCTTACCCAGTCCGACCACGATATTGCGGAGCGCTCTGTCGTTGGTATCGACCACGCGGGTAAAGAGGATGCGGCTCTGATCGATGCCCAGCTGATTGCCCTGATGGAGATGATTGTCGATCATAGCGGAGAGCAGGTTGTTTGCGGCAGTGATGGCGTGAAAATCACCCGTAAAATGAAGGTTGATATCCTCCATCGGCACAACCTGTGCGTATCCACCTCCTGCGGCACCGCCCTTGATGCCGAACACGGGACCGAGCGACGGCTCACGAAGTGCGATGACCGCCTTTTTGCCGAGCTTTTTCATCGCTTGTCCGAGACCGACCGTGGTAGTGGTCTTTCCCTCACCTGCAGGAGTGGGATTGATGGCGGTTACCAGAATCAGCTTTCCGGTCGGACGGCTTGCATTGCGGCGAACGAAATCGTCACTGATTTTTGCTTTATATTTGCCGTACTGCTCGAGTTCGTCGTCGGCAATGCCAAGCTCTGCCGCGATCTCACTGATCGGCTTCATTTTCGCACCCTGTGCAATCTCAATGTCAGTGGGAAATCCCATGTAAACCTCCAAGGGCAGGTAATGTCTGTCTGACCTTGTCGTCAGCTTCAGTTTCTATAGTATAGCACATTATGGTGGATTTTGCAAGTGTTTTTCTTATTTTGCTAAAATTCTTATGGCGTCATAAAGGCTCTTCACCGGAATGAGCTCCATTTCGGTGCGGAATTTTGTCTGCATGAGCTGGTCATAGCATCGTTTGGGCAGCATAGCAGTCAAAAAACCGAGCCGTTCGGCTTCCCTGAGGCGCAGCTCATACGCCGCTACCGCGCGGCATTCACCCGAAAGCCCGAGCTCACCGAAGGCGATCATGCTATCGGAGAGCGGAATGTCCTTGAAGGATGAGATGAGTGCCAATGCGACCGCAAGATCTGCGGCAGGCTCGTCCATCGTCAGACCGCCGATGACGTTGATATAGGCATCCTGTGTCGAAAAGCGCAGCCCGAGCCGCTTTTCGAGCACTGCAAGGATGAGGTAGAGGCGATTATAGTCCACGCCGTTCGAGGTGCGTCTCGGTGAGGCAAAGGAGGTGTCTGTCGTGAGCGCCTGTATCTCGGTGATGAGCGGGCGTGTACCCTCCATCACACAGACGGCGCAGTTGCCTGATGTGTTCTTAGGTCTGCCCGAGAGCAGCATTTCGGAAGGGTTGGTCACCTCACTCAGTCCTTCGCCCGTCATCTCGAATACACCGATCTCGTTGGTCGAGCCGTAACGGTTTTTTGTCGCGCGGATGATGCGGAAGAGCTGCTGCTGATCGCCCTCAAAGGAGAGCACCGCATCCACCATATGCTCGAGCACCTTCGGACCTGCAATCCCCCCCTCCTTGTTGACGTGACCGACGAGCAGGACCGAGATTCCTCTGCCCTTTGCCAGCGCGATCAGCCGCAGGGTGCACTCCTTGATCTGACTGACCGAGCCTGCCGAAGAGGAGACGCCCTCGCAAACCATCGTCTGGATCGAGTCAATGATGACCGTGTCGGGCGACAGCCTGTCCACCTCGGAGAGCACCTGCTCGAGCGAGTTCTCGGTGAGAATATACAAGCCGTCCCCATCAATGCCCAAGCGTTTGGCGCGATACTTGAGCTGACCGCCCGATTCCTCTCCCGAGCAGTAAAGCACCTTTTTATCCTCGCTGAGCACACCGCAGATCTGCATGAGCAGGGTCGATTTGCCGATACCCGGCTCACCTGCGAGCAGGACTACCGAGCCCTCGACGATGCCGCCGCCGAGCACTCGATCAAGCTCGCCCATTCCCGTGGGCGTGCGGAGATACTGAGGCAGCTCAAGTTCGCGATAGGCGACCGCCTTGTTGTCGGTGGGCAGATATTGTGTGAGCTTCTTTACGCTCTTTGCGGCGGTCACGGGTGCTTCGACCGCCTGTTCCTCGAGTGTATTCCAAGCGCCGCAGGTGGGGCATTTGCCCATCCATTTGGCACACTGATAGCCGCATTCGCTGCATACATATACTGATTTGGGTGCTTTCATATCGTTTCCTCATTTTGACGTCGGTTGCGAGCCTGTCGGCAAGCTGTTATTTGGTGTATCATTTTCGGTCAGCGCCAGTGCAATGACTGCCGCGAGCTTTTTTTGGTAATCGGCGCTTTGAAGGAGCTCGTTTTCGGCGGGACTTGAGAGAAATCCGCATTCGACCAGCACTGCGGGGATTTCAATTCTGTGCAGGATAAAAATCGACGAGGCCGCTTTTTTACAGGCACGCACCTTCGCGGTCGGCATTGCTTCGACATAGCGCCCCTCAATGGCTTCGGCAAGCAGTGCGCTCCCCTCATGGTTGCCCGAATAGTAGACCTGAAGCCCCGAGCAGGAAGCGTCGGGGAACTTATTCATATGGATGCTCACAAAGGTGGCGTTCGGGTAGAGCTTACTGTATGCCAGCCTGTTTTGAAGGTCCTGCACCTTATGGGAGGTCGAATCGGAGGGATCATAGAGCAGTCGGTCGTCAGACCGGGTCATGATCACCCGATAGCCGCTGAACACGAGCAGATCACGCACCCGCAGTGCCGTTGAAAGATTGAGATCCTTCTCGAGCACTCCGTCTACCCCGATCGCTCCGGGGTCTTCCCCACCGTGTCCGGGATCAAGGAGAATGATCTTTTGCTCGCTTTCGACGGCTGCCAAAACTGCATCCTCCCGCTTGACAGCCGACGCAGAATCTGCTACAATAGTAGTCAGCAAGGGGTCGAGCCATCCGCACAGCAGGACGACCGATCCGCAGAGCAGAACCGCCGCCAGCAAAACCAGCCATATGATCCGAAGCGTTTCCTTCATAAAAATCACCCATATCCATATACTCCGTCTATGTATATGCCGGTACGGGTGATTTCAGAAATGAATTATTGATAACGCGTGTTATCGGACTGCTTTTCCTTTTTCTTGCTCGCCCGTCCGCTGTTGCAGCGACGCACACCGAGCTGATAGGAGAAGGTGCATACCAATATCGCGACGAAGGGCGAGAGCAGGTCAAAGAATCCGACGCCCTCAAACCAGACGTTTGCCACGCCAATATAGGTCGCCTGCAAAAATCTCGACAGGGTGTGGCAGACGTCGTAGAGATTAATCGCCCACACGGGGGAAAGCTCAGCGCTGACCAGATCGCTCACAGGCTGCATCAGGGATACCCCGCTGATACAGAGCTTGCCGATCAGCTCGAGCAGACCGAGCAGAAGATTCGGTATGTTGGCGATCAGTGAAATGAAAAAGCATTTCCAAGGGTCGTATGCAAGCCGTCCGCCCTCGATCCTGATGCCATCCTTCTGCCCGATCTCATAGCACTTGTAATAAAGCAGGTAGCAATAGAACAGGATCGAAATAATGCTCGTTGCAACAAGCAGACCGTCCCTCAGCGCTTCGCTTACGCCCGAGCGATCGGACAGCAGATTGGCAGCGAAGGTCAGCATCAGCGCAAAGACCATCATTGCGATCTGATTGATAAACATGGTCAGTGAATCATACAGGTTATCTTTGGTTAATCGTTTCATACAGTTCCTCTTATTTGTATAACTGTTACTATTTTACCTGTAAATTATGAACAAAGCAAGAAAAAATCATAAACATTTACGCAAACTGTGTAAATGACCTTTGTTTTTCGGAAAGGAAGCATTATGACGGAATATCCGCCCATATTTGAGGAATTCGCCAACTACAAGCTCACCGTTCAAAACCGAAGCAAGCTGACCGTTGAGCAGTATCTGACCGATCTATCGCTCTTTTTCAAGTTTTTGCAATGCTATCGGCGCGCCAAACGCTTCACAATGGATGAATTCGGGGCTCAATCGCTCGACAAGGTCGATCTCGAGATGGTCAGAAGCGTGCAAAGCGGGGAAATTCTCGCATTTGTGGGTTGGACAGCCTCCGAAAAGGAGAACAAGCCCGCGGCAAGAGCCCGAAAACTCTCTGCGATCCGCAGTTTTTACAAATACCTCACCGGTACCCGTCGGTATTTCGAAAAAAATCCAGCCGCTGACATCGAAAGTCCCCGTGTCAAGCAGGCACTTCCGAAATTTCTCACGCTTGACGAATCGCTTCATCTGCTTGAGACGATCGAGCAGGACAGCGAATCGAAAAACCGTGTGCGTGACTACTGCATGATTACCCTCTTTCTCAACTGCGGGATGCGGCTCTCCGAGCTGGTGGGCATCAGCCTGTCCGATATCGATCCTACCCTGCGTTCTCTGCGTGTGGTCGGTAAGGGCAGCAAGGAACGAATGATCTACTTAAACGAAGCCTGCAAAAGCGCCATTACCGAATGGATGAAGGTGCGAACCGCCATGAGCGAGATCAAGGACAAAAACGCACTCTTCGTGAGCAGCCGCGGTCTTCGTATCAGCAACCAAACGGTGCAGCACGTCGTTTACAAATACCTCGAAAAGGCAGGGCTCTCCAACCGCAAGCTGTCGACCCACAAGCTCCGTCATACAGCCGCTACCCTGATGTATCAGGAGGGCGGTGTCGACGTGCGTGTGCTCAAGGAAATTCTCGGGCATGAGCAGCTCAATACGACACAGATCTACACCCATGTCAGCAATGCTCAGATCGAGGACGCCATGGCGCAAAATCCGCTTGCAAAGAAGAAACAAAAATAAGAAAAAGGCTGTTTGGTACAGCCTTTTTCTTGTGTATTACCTTATTCTTTGGGCAGTGTGAAAATGAACGCACTTCCCTCTCCCAAGCGGCTTTCAACCCGGATAGAGCCGCCGTGCGCCTCGTCGATCCATTTCAACATCGGCAGTCCCAATCCCGCACCCGAGCTGTTCGGATCACGGGCAGGGTCGACCTGGTAGAAACGCTCCCATATGTGCGGCAGGTGCTCGGCGGCAATACCAATGCCGTTGTCGCGCACTTCACCGCAGATCAGCTCATCCTTTTCATATAGGATAACGGTGACCTCGCCGCCCTCTTTCCCGTATTTGACGGCGTTGTCAATAAGATTAATGAACAAGCGCATGAGCATCGTTTCGTCGGCGACCACTTGCAAATGAGGGGCGATTTCGGGTCTGATCGTGATTCCCTTTTGAAAAGTCGTTTCGGATTGCTGCTCGCAGATGACCTCGACGAGTGTCGACAGATCGAGCGTCTCCTTCCGAAGTGCCTGTCCTTGGTCTGCCCGTGCGAGCAGGAGCAGCTGAGAGATGAGGGCGGACAGCTTTTGCGCACTTTCGGAAATTCGGCTGATGCTTCCCTTCACTTCCTCAAGTGTTTCTGCATTTTCGAGCGCGAACTCACATTCAGAAAGGATGACCGCGGTCGGTGTGCGCAGCTCGTGCGATACGTCGGAGGTGAATCGCTTTTCGTTTTCGAAAGCCCCCTCCAATCGGTCAAACATTCGGTCAAAGGATGCCGCAAGCGTGTAGATCTCGTCCTTGCCTGCAGGCAGACCGATGCGCGCCGAGAGATCGTCACCGTCGGTAATCTGCTCAGCCGTCTGAATGATGTGCTTGACCGGACGAAACGCTCTGCAAGCGATCAGATAGCCGCCGAGTGCCGCCACCAGCAGAATGATCGGCAAAAGTGCAAGCGACAGCATTTGGACGACGTCGTAAACCGCCCCCGCACTCGCCGAATGAGTGACGGCGACGAGCTGCAGCTTGCCCGTATAACCTGCGGGCGCATGATCGATGGCATAGGCATACCAAGATTCACCCGCACCCTCGATGCTCGTGACCTTGCCCGAGACAAGCTTGCCTCGAGCACAAAACAGTCGGGCTGCCAGCCGTAGATCAGATTGCCTCGCTGGTCGTATGCAGAAAAATAGATGCCGTCGTGATAGAGCTCAAAATCCTCGTCGAACTCGAGTGCCCCGTCCTCCCATTCGATTTCCTCTGCAAATTCCTGCACCTGTTTCACCAACTCCTGCGCTGACCGCTCTTCTACGAGCGTCCGGCTCTCTATGCTGAGAAAGACGATACAGGCAATGACCGAGAGGGTCATAAAGAGGGTAAACTAAAAGATAATGCGAAATTTGATCGATAATCTCTTCATTTATCTATCCTCATCACATAGCCCGCACCGCGAACGGTGTGGATCAGCTTGGGCTCGTAGTCGCGGTCAATTTTGACGCGAAGATAGCGGATATAGACGTCAACCATATTCGAGCTGCCCTCGTAATCGTAGTTCTAGATGTGGTGTCCGATCTTGTCGCGCGAGAGCACGATGCCGCAGTTGCGGATGAGGTATTCGAGAATGGCGAACTCTTTGCCCGACAAGGGGATCTCATTTTCCCCGCGTTTTACGATCCTTGCATCGCAGTCCACGGTCAGATCGGCGAGGGTGAAGACGTTGCTGACACTCCCCGTCTTGCGGCGCAGCATGACACGGATGCGTGCAGACAGCTCGTCAAAGGCAAAGGGCTTTACCAGATAATCGTCTGCACCCGCATTGAGTCCCTGCACCCTGTCCTCGATGCTGTCTCGGGCGGTCAGCAGGAGAACCGGGGTTGTATCGTTTTTCGCACGAAGCCGTCTGAGCAGCTTGAGCCCGCTCTGTCCCGGGAGCATGATATCGAGCACGACCGAATCGTACTCGGCAAATGCGAGATAGCTTCGGCATCCTTTCCGTCATAGCAGGCATCGACGCTGTAATGCTCGAGCTTCAGTTTTTTGACGACCAGCTCGTTCAGATTTCTTTCATCCTCTACTACCAGTATGCGCATGAGAGAGCCTCCTTTGTGGGGGTGTAATCTATTATTTTTCCAACTCCGCCAGTAACACTTCCACGTTTTCGGTCGAGTATTCCACCTCTGCCGAGTAGCTTCGGGCGATTTCGAGCAGTGCGGCGAGCGGTCGGGTTCCCTTTGCCGATTCAATGGCGGCAAGCGTAGCGCTCGTCTGCGTACTCAGCACCGCAAGAGCGACCCGTTCGGCGAGCCGTCCATCGTCAAGCGCATCGGACAGATGGCGATAGACGAAGTAAACGGTGAGCTGTTCGAGGGCAAGTTCTATTTCGGGTGTATCGGGTAGCTTTGTGATCGATGCGGTCGATGTTTGCCATGCTTCAAGCTTTTTGCCCCATTCAGGATCGAGCTGTTCGAGCGATCGATAAACTGCCGCCCACCGTCCGTTATCGACAAGGATCGCGTCGGAATCGAAGCCGACGCGCATGAGCACACGCTTCAGCCGCTCGTCGATCGGCAATCCTCGGTCCTGCAAAAGGGTGAATACCTGCTCACGAAGTGCAAAAAAGTCGGCTTCTTCGGCACTTGGTTCACAGAGCAGACCGTCATCGGCGATCAGAATGAGCGACGTCTTTGACGGATGCGTGAGGATGAGCCGAGCCGCTTCTTCACAGCAGAGCCCGAGCCCCACCTCGGTGCGGCTGTCAAAATAGCTGCGAAATCGTGGGTGCTCGGCGCAGATCTCGCAGAGCGCATCCTCGCCCAGCCCGATGATGAGCTCACACAGTCCTTTTTCGTTCAGAAATAGACAGCGCTCGTCCTCACCGAGACGAAAACACGCATATTCTTCATTTTCCTCAATGTTCGCCTTCAAGCACTCACCAAGCTTGCCGCCGACAGCACGGTAACGTGCAAGGGTATCGGGGTCGATGTCGATCTCCCAACCGATACAGCAGCTATGTCTGCACCGCTCGGCAATGCAACGGAAGAAGGGATAATAATCGGGTGCGTAGGTTTTCATTCGAGCCCCCTGAACCAGTCTGCGCCGTCCGCTTGGTCAATGTCGCCGTTATAATCGCGAACCCATGTGCGGTAATGGTCAACCGTGCCGCTTTCGGTGTGGTCGTAACCGAGGTAATAGCCGGTCGAGTATTCGATGCATGCATCACCCGATTGGATGATGACTGCGAAATCGAGATTAGAATCCACACCTTCTCTGCCGATATAGCTGCTTTTGAAGAGGTTGTCTTCTCCGATGCGAAGGATGTCCTTGACGTCCTTTACGATCGCATCCGAATCAATCGGCAGGTCGAGCCCGTCACAGCAGACGAAAAGCGTCGGTCCCCATCGATCGAGGCTAAGCTCTACGCACTCGATACTGCTGTATTTTGCGGTCAGTCGTTCCTCCAGATCGTAAAACCAGCGGTCGTGATGACGGGCGCTGATACCGACTGCCGCAGATGCAGTCGCCGACAGCAAAGTAAGCAGAGCAGTCAGTGCGATCGCCTTGTTGAGATCGATCTTTTTCAGTAATTTCACCAGCACCAACACTGCAGTTACAGTAAGCAGAAGCAGGCAAACGCTCAGCCAGAGCCATGCGAAGTCAATTGCAAACAGGATTGAGTTGGCATTGCTGAAGGTGATTGCCGCTGCTGCCGAAAGTACCATCAATACAATCAGCCCGATCGGAGCGGCTATTCTGACAATCGTTCGTTTTTTCATAGAGCGACCTCCCGATATATCATTTCACCTTCATTTTACAATGAATTCCACCGTTTGTCAATGAATAACACTCGGAGTAGCAAGTTTTTACACTTGTTTCATACAATATACAAAGATTACTACACTATTCCGCCAGACGGTAGGGGAGGGGCTTGCTCCTCCCCTATCAAAATAAAGCAAGATGCTCTGAGTGAAGGATTGTCTTCACTCAGAGCATCTCTTACCTATATTCATCTTTGATTTTCTCAATAAACATCGTGTCTGCGGGGCAGAACTCGTATCGATCGAGCTCGCTCGGCGTGACCCATGCAAGGGCGTTGTGCTCAAGCCGCTTGGGTGCACCCGTATCGATCACAGCGTGAAAGAGGGTGAGGTGCACGGTGAGGTCGGGGTAGGTGTGCGTTACCTCAGCGAAAGGCTCGCAGACCGTGAGCATGACGCCCAGCTCTTCCCTGCACTCTCTCACGAGTGCCTCGGGGTGGCTTTCTCCCAGTTCGACTTTGCCCCCAACGAATTCCCACATGAGCCCCCTCGCCTTATGAGCGGGACGCTGACAGATGAGGAAGCGGTCGCCCTGCCAAATGAGTGCGGCGACCACTTCGACGGCCTTACTTGTTTTCATCATTTTTCTTGCGCGGTTTCGTGAAGAAATTGAGCAGGAAAACCGAGCAGATAATAATGGCGGTTACGATAAAGATGCCGAGCATTCCCATCCCCATATAAGGGAGCGTATCAAGGAATCGCTCTACATTAATCCCAAAGGTATACAGAAGCGGATACATGACTGCTATCTCCTTTCATCAACCGAAGAAATTGAGGATCAGACCGCCCGCAATGACAGACGCGATCTGTCCCGATACGTTTACGCCGATTGAGTGCATCAGAAGGAAGTTCTGATTGTCCTCCTTCAGACCCATCTTATGCACGACACGAGCCGACAT
>CAYRQA010000019.1:0-18840 GCA_964426285.1 uncultured Lachnospiraceae bacterium
GTGTGGCAAGGCGCATTGCACCACCTAAACCCAGAAGCGTAATCAACGAGAACAAAAAAGTCAGAACACCGTTTTTTAGCCCAATGGATTTATCGGCTTTAAAAATGAATAGCAACAATTTGGTGACCGCAAAGAGTGCTATTTTATGAAGGAAGAGCTGGATATAACGTACCGTAGCATTTGATCCTTGTAGCAAAAGATCAAAGTCATCAATGAAAAAGGAAAGAACAGAGAAGAGCAGACTACTGATGAGTGTGAGAAAAATACAAAATACACTTGACGATACAAGGGAGGATATATAGTTTTTGCTAGATATTATTAGAGCATATAATGTGGCTATTGTCCAAACTATGATGATAGTAAGGAAGTTAAATCCCGGAAGAAAATTGTCGCTGAATAAAGTGAATCCGTATAATACAATAAGAGTGGGCAGAAAAAAATAGTTTTTTCTGAATGTGGAATGATTAAATATGGTAATGAAATAGACACACAAGGCACAGTCAAATAAAGATGCTCCCCACTCAATAATTGTGCCGATCATTTTGTGAATCTCCTTTTGATGTATTGAGTATAGACTTCTTTAAATGCAGTCGATTTTCGGCGACTGATATTGAGTTTGGAATTGTTTTTCATACGAACATATCCTGTTTCATCAATGTTTTCAATATGCTCGAGGTTTACTATATAGGCGGAATGAATCCGGAAGAAATCGTGAGAAATAGCTTTCTCTTCAACTGTTGAAAGCGATCCTCGGCATCGATATATTGCATTTGATGTGCAGTGAATCGAAAAATAGTTCCTATCGGATTCAAGATAGAGAATATCCTTATAACGAAGAACGGTATCGCCTTTCGTTGTATGAAAGAGAATCGTTTCGCTGTTTATAACGCATTTCTCAATTACTTTCCCAAAGGTAGACGGAAGTTCCTCTTCCAAATGCGATTTGCGTAAAAAGCGGAAGGGACTATATTCAAAAGAACTGTAAACAAAATTGTCGTATGCAGAGACAAATATGATGATCGTATCGGGATAACGGTCATTGAGGATCTCTGCCAATTTGAACCCATTGGTCTTTGGCATATCAATATCCAAAAAAAGAATATTGATCGATTTATTTGATAGATAATGCAATACTTCATTCGCAGAGCTGAACGTTGGCACTACTTCGCATTTAATTCGGTCCGGAAGCTTGTAGGCACATAATTCACGAAGCTTGAGTGCAAGTATGCGTGCGAACTGAGGATTGTCGTCGCAAATGGCAATAGTGATCATATATGTACTCTCCCATAGAAAGAACTGTATTGACAGTGTATCACAAAATGCTTTATAAGTCAATGAAAGGATTTCTGAATACAGTAAGCGGGGTATCCAAAACGGATATCCCGCTTATTGCCGTTACTTTGAAAGTTTCTTCAGAGCCGCTGGTTCTTTGGGCTGATAGGTGTTCCACCAAGAGGCAGCACCGGAAGCCAAAATGGCTGTCTTGAGGGCAACGTCAGCAGCAAGTTTTGCGATCTTCTTTTTCATGCTTTTTTCTCCTTTCCGATAGTTTGGGGATTATCATTAATGCAATGATGAGTGTAAGTGTATAGAAGATGACATTGCTTAATTTACTGTTGAACAGGCAAACTAAACTGCCGATGATAGATGTGCTCACAAACAGTATAAAACCTGTTAACTTGTGTTTTCGTTTTTCGTTTGTTGTAAGCGGTTTATGAGGATTTTCAATAGGTCCCCATGCGCCGATCACGGTAAGACCTACGATACCGAGAATGAGAAACGCCCATATTGGAATTGTCGTATTGAGCGATAGCGTTAACACGATCAGATAGGATGTGATGGTGCAGAACTGACATCTAAAGTAGGTCTTGGCGTGATATCCACCTGTGAATTGTCTGACAAATATAAAAATGAGCAGGAATATCAGTGTACAAATCATTTGATGGAGCAGCGCTCCAATTAACAAAACTGTCAATGTACTGAACAGGAACGAAATGAGGAGCTCAAAGCCATATATATAGACTTCTTCGAGCTCGGCAGTTATTACACCCCATTTGAGCAACAAACTGCATATTCTTTTTGATAATTTGTTTTCCAATATGACTACCTCCCCTCATTAAATATAGTATAACATAAATTTAATGAAGATGTAAAAAAAGGTGAAAAAAGGTCGGATTTTGGGATAATTTGCATTTGTTGTAGATTTTGTACAGGAATGCAAATTTGGATTTGTGCAATGTGTGATAGATTTCAAAAGATGATTTTGTGTGAATGCTTCGAAAAACACAAGCTAAAACCAATTATCCCATTTTTGATGCAATATATCCCAATTTTTACACATTAGTAAATCGTTGTGTTATACTGAATTCACAAAAGGAGAGTGAGAATAAAAATGGAACCACAGAACGATTCAAATCAACAATTCCTTAAGCAAGTGCTACACAGTATTTATGAAAAAATGGAACTGAGCTTGAGAGAATTTGAAAAAACTGATCTCAACGCAGAAGAAAACATCGAGCAAGTGAAGCAGTGGTATGCACGGATAGCGGAATCTGTCCAAAAGAATCCGCCGACGCGACAGGTGAGATGCTTTGAGATCCAAGAAGGTGCGAACGATATTATCAGTTCCATCAATTACGTTTACTATGATACGACTCTTATTGGATTCAGTGAGAATGATGTGGCGTTTAGTGTATATGTCCACGGCAATTGATCGTTGATCAGTAAGATCGAAAATAAATAGTCGGGGTGATGATAGATATGATTGTGTGAGATGTTGGGATCAGCGACTCGTTCGAGTTTGAAGGGCAAACTCGAATTCAATTACTTGTAGTTTGGCGTGAGGTTTGGTCGCGACCTCGGTGCGCTGAGCTGCCGATTAAAATGAAAGAATTACTAATATGCGTAAAACATGGAGAAAAGTAATGGCGTTGTTGCTTGTTGCAGCAACTATGACAGGGGTCATGGCATTGGGAGTAAATGCAACCTCGACAATGGTGTATAAACAGTCGACCGCCGGTGACAATCAGGGCAGTGATCTGTCATATATCAACGGAATAATGCGATATACTTATGATACCGATAATGTCGATATACTTACCAAGGTAGAATCATATTCGGAGTTTATTGGGATAGGTTCATATACAGTAACACCTGGCAATGCTAAAGTGTATCTTTATAATACCATTGAGGCTAAATACTCTGCAGATAGCGATATTATTACTAGACGTTCTCAGAGCGATCCATTTACACCAGCAGGAAACATTCGAGTAACCGAAATGGGACTAAATAAAACACCGCTTGAATTGGACGAAAATTATCGCACCCAGTATGCAAAAACAGGACACGGGTTGAATGCATATTCTGGCAATTCATTGATTTTCTATACATCAAACGTATGGTAAAGAAAAATGATCCGATGTCTACTATGACATTGGATCAATATCTATTTGCATAATTACCACGAGGAGAACATTATGAAATTCAAAAATTTTATATCTGTATTGCTGACCGCATTCACCCTTGCGTCTGTCTTACAACTCACTTCCTGCAAACATAACACCGCCCCCGAAAACCCTTTTGACGTGGGTACCGTCACATCTGCCGACAATGGACAATCAAATGCCGATCCTAATACAGGATTCGACGCAAACAAAACACATGGTGAAAAAATACTGTACGGTAAAAAAAGCATTAACGAATCAAGAATTATGCAAATAGGTGATCCGCTCACAAGTGTTTTGCGTTTCGGGGATATGTTGATCGGTGAAACAAATTATTCAAACAAGTTTGGCTATTATACTTTTGATGAGCCGGATAATGCCCGACTTCTTTGCTTTGACCCGCTCTGTGTGCATTTATCGTCCCAGGAAAGCTGCACGGCATATATAAATTATGACCAATTAGTGGATAATTCATCCGGTCAGACAGTGATCTACAATGATCCGATGGGAATGTATGTTGATCTCTATGAAAATGCAGAAGCTCCCGTTATATACTTGTATTATCGTCGGGATGACACATATACCATCAATTACGAAGAGCAAGGAACCCGTGATCCCGTCTATTGTATTGAGCGTTTCGATATGTCAGAAGGAAAGCGCCTTCCCGTGCTTGACAATGAGGAGAACACCATTACACAAGTCTGTAGCTATGGCGATTACGTCTATTATGTACTCGACAAGGGAGATAAAAAAGGACAATTCCTCAACCGTGTCCACAAATCAGGCGGAAAATCTGAAGTGTACGATCTTGACGAAAAAACAGAGAGTTTGTTTATGATCGATGTGGTAGATGATATGTTTTACTATATGATCGATGAGCAATATCTCTATCGCTCGCAACTCGATCTGACCGATAGTGAAATGCTGCTTGATTTGAGCTCGCTTAAGGGCAAAGACGGTTCGATTGGTGTAATGCAAGGGGCATACAGCGGATATTTCTACTACTTAGCAGACGTTGAAACAGTCACGGAAAATATTGTAGCAGGAGAAAAGGCAAATCTTTATCGTATTCCGATGAATGATCTGACTGCGACACCTGAAATTGTGGTAGAAGGAATGAATGGAGATATCGGCACGTTTGTCTTCTCCGAAAAAACATTGTACTACACGCCGTTTGTTTATGAATTTAATTCCGTTGACTCTGATGAAATGCTTACCGCAGTTAATGAATGCGACGGCAAGCTGTATGCGCTTGATTTGAAGAGCGGTCAATCAAAGTTGATCGTAGAAAACAGTGGGATGACGATTTATCCGAAGTTTGCGTGGGACGATATGGTCATTTTCAGCGGTTGGGCATACAATTCGACTGGCTCAAAGTATTCGGGAAATAACCAAAATCTACTGATTGCTTATACATCGGGCGAGCCGTTTGAAATTTGGTGCGAAAAGGATCAAGTCGGTAAACTGAGTGAAGCGTATTTGGAAGACCTTCGAGCAGCATCGAAAGCCGCAAGAGAAGAATATGAAGCTCAACAAAATGGCAACTAACCTCTTCACCAATGAACTCCACAAGCTGCTGACCCGCCGTATCGGCGTGGCGGTTGTGCTCCTGCTTGCCCTCAATCTGCTCAGTCTGCACTTTATGGCAGACCGAAACGCAGAAAAATACGAACGCCTCGAACCCTATCGCGAAGCCTTCGCCGAGCTCGAGCAGGTCTGCTCGTCCGACCCCGAGCACTACGCCGCCTACTATCTCGAGCTCAAAGAAGAACGGGACGCAGCCTACAAGGAATGGAACGAGAATCAACCGTTCTTCCCGCCGCTTGACGAAAACGGTCAGCCCATCACCATGACCTTTGAATACACCTCCCCCTCCACCTTGGTGGAGAGTTACGAGGACTACGTCATTCTCGACCGCTACGTCTATTTCATGAGCGATTTCCGCTCTGCTTTGGGCGGTTCTGTCAAGACCGCGCAAAACAATCTCGCCGACATGGAGCGCTTCGGCATCAACACCGACACGCCCACAGGCGACTATCAGCGCAAGATAATCGAGCTGTACAGCGGCATCTTGGAGGAGACCGATGCAACCTCGTCGCTGGTGCTCGGCTGGGACGAATTTCTCTCCTATGAGAATGGCATCATTTTCCTCTTCCTTGCCGCCATGCTCCTCGCCGTACAGATGGGACTTGCCGACCGTGAAAGCGGCTTCGAGCCGGTGCTCCGCACCTGCAGAAGAGGCCGCCTGCAACCCGCTGTGGCGAAGTGCGTCACGATCGTCGTGGCACTCGCAGGCATTGCGATCCTGCTGGGGCTCACCGAGGTCCTCTACATAGCCCTCCGCTTCGGGCTGTCCTCGCCGCTCCGCTCATTGCAGAATGTGTCGGGCTACGTCTTCGCGCCCTACGCGATCAGCATCCTCGAGGGAGTGTTGCTCAACTTGCTCGGCAGGGTGCTCTCGGCATCGCTCCTCGGTGCGCTCACACTGCTTCTGACCGCTCTCACAAGGCAGGTCATCCTTCCGCTGATCGTCAGCGGTCTCTTCACCGTGGCGAACCTGCTCCTGCATTGGATCTCGCTCTTCGGTGAATGGCGCGTCTTCAATCTCTTCGAGCCCGCATCGGGCGATCTGCTCAAGCGGACGCCCGTGATCGCCCTGCAAGGGTTCGGAAACTCGCTCTATCCGCTCATGATCGGCATATTGGCTGTTCTGTTGATCGCCTTCTCGATCGGCGCGGTCATCACCTACCACCTCCGCCGTCCGACCTCGAAGGTGAGAAGCCTGACGAAGCTGACTGCGATCGCAGGAAGGCTCACGGGACGCTCGAAAGCCGCTCAAAAACGGCTCAAAGTGCGCAGACCCTCGCTCATGCGCGGCGAACTGCAAAAACAACTCTCTCCATTGCTCGTTGCGGCGATCCTGCTCCTTGTCGGTGTTCGCACCTACCAAGCGATCGAGCGCTTCGAGATCACCGAAAGCGACGTCGATTCGCGCAAGCGTGATTATGCCGAGCGTTTCGGCGGTGTTATGACCGACGAAAAAGCGGCAGCTTTGAATGCCGAATACGACTATGCCGTAGGCATCACGAACGAAGAATTACGGCAAGAAAACATGGTCGCCTATGCGATGGGCGAGATGAGCGGCGACGATTACTACGCCTATCAGCTCGAGTATGCTAAAGCGAGCGCTTCGCTGCCCGTGCTCTCCGAGGAAGTCGCTCACGTCGGCTATCTCCAGTCAAAAGCGGCTGAGACAGGGCTCGAGACCGTCTACTTCTTCGACGGCGGCTATGTCGATTTCTTTAACATCGCACTCGATCTGCCGCTCTATCTGCTCGTTCTGCTCGGACTGTCGGCGATCTTCGCCAAAGAATACACAGGTGATTCGTCGAAGGGCGGTTTCATCCAAATTCTGCGCACGACCAAGCACGGCAGAACGCCGGTGTTCGTCCGCAAGCTCGCTTGGGCGGCGATCTACTCGGGCGGAATGACGCTCGCATTCGCACTGCTCGACCTCATTCTCCTGTGGAGGGGCGAAGGACTGCCCGTACTCTCTGCGCCGCTCGTTTCGATGGAGCGGTATACGAACGTGGCAAGCGGCATTACGGTCGGTGGCTATCTCCTGCTCTGCATTGCGCTGAGAACGCTCGGTGCGCTGGTCCTCGCACTGCTCACGACCACGCTCTCCTGTCTGCTGAAGAACACCAAGCTCGTCCTCGCCCTCACCGCGGCGATCACACTGTTACCCTACGCGCTCTACTACTTCGGCATTAGTCTCGCTCGCTACTTCGACTTCACTGAGCTCCTCTCAGGAGACCGCTTGTGGCTGACCTCATGGGAACAGGGAAGTGTGGCACTGCTTATAGTTTTCGTGGCGGTAGCAGTAGCCATCACAGCAGGTTTGACAGCGGCATCCTATCGGAAGTTCTGCAAATAAGGAGAAAGACAGTATGACACTACATTTCGAAAACGTAGATAAATCCTACGGCAAAAACCACGCACTCGACCACTTCACGGCGACCCTCACCCCGGGCATCTACGCGCTCATGGGTCCCAACGGCTCGGGCAAGTCCACCCTCATCAACATCCTCACCGACAACCTCAAAGCCGATTCGGGCGAGATCACCTACGACGGCGAAAATACCCTCAAGATGGGTGTAAAATTTCGCGAAAAGATAGGGTTCATGCCTCAATATCCGGGAATGTACCCGAATTTCACGATTGAGAAGTTCATGTGGTATATGGCATCGCTGAAGGGACTGAAAAAGGACGACGCAGCAAGACAGATCGCAAAAGTGCTCGAAGCGGTCGAGCTCGCCGACATCCCGAACCGCAAGATCAGCGCGCTGTCGGGCGGTATGAAGCAAAGACTGGCGCTTGCGCAAGCCGTCCTCGGTGATCCCGAGATTCTCATCCTAGATGAACCGACGGCTGGTCTTGACCCGAAACAGCGCATCGCCGTGCGCAACTTCATCGCCAAGATCGCGCTCGAAAAGATCGTGCTCATCGCGACGCACGTGGTGAGCGACGTCGAGTATATCGCCAAAGAGGTCATCTTCCTCAAAAAGGGACAGATTACCGACCTCGCCCCCGCACACGAGCTCGCCGCTAAGATCGAGGGCAAGGTGTGGGAGGTCAGCTGCAAGAGTGAGGATGTGACTGCGCTGCAGTTCAAATACCGCGTCATCAACATTGCGCAGACCGACACGGGTATCACACTGCGTGTCCTGTCAGAGACCGCCCCCGAGGGCGATGCAAAGGCAGTTGCTCCCACCCTCGAGGACTACTATCTCTGGGTGTTTGGGGAAACGGGAAGCTGATAGCAATGGAAACAATTATCTAAAAGCATCTGAAGTGTTTATATGATTATAAATGTATATTTACATGAAATGGATACACATTTTAAGAATTGTGCGGGAACAAACACTCAATTTCGATATAAGTTTCATTTTTATCGAGTTGAGTTAATGAAGCCTGATGCAAGAATGAATAAGAAATTCAACTATAATGGAAAACGATATGTTTGGAAATCACTAGATCAAATGTCAAGGAACCGGAACATCATGAAAAAGAATAGCGATGTGGTAGGTCATGTGGCTAATTTGGAGAATATCCCGTACAATTGATGCGTATCTGTAGTATGATTTAGCAAACGCCATTATAGATTTATTGTATAAGCATATGCCGATATGGTGTCATAAATAAAGAAATAAAACAATTTTGAAATACCACCCTTTGCCTACAACAACACGAGGGAGTTTCACTCTTACAAGACATAGTCTTACCTTGACAATTGAATTTTCAGTGCGAGCATGAGTCTGTTGATAATTTTGGCGACCTAATATAAGGTGGTTTTCATGCGTGAACGATACGACCTTGGCGCGATTCTCGTCGGATCGGTCTGTCGTCGTAGCGGCTTATCCTGTGCCGCAAGCACTTTCGCTCTTTATCGCGTGCACAGTTGAATTACAAAATATGTACGCGGTAATCAGTGGAAATTGTGACCGGTCGATGTGATGATTAAAGCTTGTAATGAAATACGCAGTGCCCAAACGTGTATATATTACGGGATAATTTCGCAATACGAAGACTAACCGACATTGAGCCTATTGGCTCAATGCCGGTACATGCCCTAGCCACTCTTCGCAGTCTCAATCAGCGTTTTCAGAATCGCCTTCACAACCTCCAATGAGCGTTCATCGCAATCGGAAAGCATTCGGAGAAGATTTTCTATCTCGGAGTCCTTAGTCGGCTTCTCCGGGTAGAAAATCAAATCCGGAGAAATAGACAGCTCTCGAATCAATTTGTAAAGAACGTCATAGCTGGGTTTCTTTCCTTCATTTTCGATTCGGTATAAGTATCGCTCGGTTATCCCTACCTTGTAGGCGATTGCCTCAACGGTCATATCGGCTCGTTCGCGAGCTGATTTGATAATATCTCCAAGTGTTTCAGTATATTTGTGCACTATCAGTTCACCCCCCATATATAATTATATGGATTTGAATCACGCTGATAATGGCATGACATTTCAAATTAGAATGGACTGACAGTTCATGATAAAATGAACCACCGTCCCCGCCAAATAAAAAAACGAAGTTTGACGGGGCAACTTGACGCGCAATGAAATACCCTTCAATCAGAGTTTTTGATTGGAGGGTATTTTTGTTTCGCATTGTTGCGTATCTTGGTAATTGGATACGGTCAAAAAAAGATCGTTCGTTCCGACGGGACTGGTCGACCATAATACTGAACCGAGAGTCCAGTGTTATAATGAAATAAATCGTTACGTGCTTGTTGTGCGGTGCTTTGCGCCGCATGACAGGCACTTTTTAGTTCTTCGGATTATCCCACACTGCAGAAGCCCTCCTTCAAGTGGTTTTGTCTCAACCGCAAAATCACTTGATAGGAGGAAACAAAAATGGATGAAAAGCATCCGAAAAACATTGATCCGCGTCCAAAGCGGCGGCGGGCGAAGGACAACCCTTATGAGCTGTTCACAGTGGGGATCGAAACCGATCGCCCACATTATTTTATTCGATTCACGGACGGCGCTTCGGTGGAGCACTGTTTTGAGATCGAGAAGGCGCTGTATGATCTGCTCGATCAGTTTGAGCTCGATGACCTATCCTACTTGAACGAGGTGGACAGGCATTACGAACGCTCCGAACAAACAGAGGCATCATTACACATCCGAGCTGTAGCGCAGACGGAAACGGTCGAAGAGACCGTTTTCAGAGATATAAAGTATCAGAAGCTACATAGCGCCATTCAAACATTGCCGTCGGTGCAAAGACGCCGATTGACGCTTCGCTATTTCGGCGAGTACACGTACGAACAAATCGCAGAAATGTAGGGATGCACACCGCAAGCGGTCGCTAAGACGATCATGGCTGCTGAAAAAAATCTCAAAAAAATTTTGAAAGAGGGTTGAAAAATCGTCTTTTAGTGAGGAAACAGGTGAAGGACAACGGAAAGCCTTCACCTGTTTTCTGCCAGAGCAGGGAATAGGGCGTTCATTTACAATCGAATACCCATTCATCAAATACATTCCTATTGCCATTGTGAAGAGCATGAGCCACTTTAGCGGCTGCGCCATGATCTGCTATGCAGGGAGCGATAACGGCAAGCTATGAGCATCGGGTAGCTCCCGGTGCGGCGAAGACAAGCAATAGGGACAATGATACTCCCGTCCAGCTACAGCTCGAGCGTGATAAGCGTATTCCGACGCGAAGCCGTCGCAAGCGATAGGGGCGGTCGCATGAGAACCATGTGAGGGTGAGATTCCCGTGGAACCGATACGCTGTCGGTCGTTTGATGACTTCCCATAGATCCGGGGTGTCGAGGACAAATAGGATTTCCTTTAAATTTGGTCAAACGGCAAGACGGGTTTACTCAAATATCAGCCATATTTATAGGGCTTCAACCTTCATTTGTTTTGTCGTTTGACCTCTTACATAGGCAGAATGATCTGCCTAAATTATATGGGAGGTTAATCTACATGAGCAAAACATATCTGAGAGGAGAAATCTACTTAGCCGATTTGGGAAAAGGGATCGGATCGGAGCAGGAGGGCTATCGACCCGTAGTGATCATTCAAAACAACATCGGCAACCAATACAGCCCGACGGTAATTGTAGCGGCTGTTTCGGGCAAGGTGACTGCCAAAAGCAAACTGCCAACGCATTACCTCATCGGAGTGGGCAACGGGCTCGAAGTACCCTCGATCGTTCTGCTCGAGCAGCTTCGCACGATCGACAAGCAACGGCTCCAAAGGTATATCGGCACACTCTCCTCGGAGCAGATGACAGAGGTAGACCGAGCGCTTCGCATCAGTCTCGGACTGGACAAAAAGAAGTGATTCGCCGTTATACGGTACAAGCAGCGACTCATATAGTGGCATCAAGGGAGGTGTACGATGCTTGCATAGAGAATTTGTATATGTCGGCGATCCGATTCCAAAGCTGAATGGTGTTGACCATTCGACATTTCTTCTGAATATGCAGAAGGCGATCCTTGTGTCCTTGGAAAAGAGAAAGCTGTTGACATCCTCTCAGCGAGAGCGCTGCGTAGCCGAGCTTGAAAAGCAATACAGTCAAAAAAAGCGCCAAGCATGATTGCTTGGCGTTTTACATAGTCGAATTTGTAGATTTGAAATTTGCACATTTGACACCTCTCTTCGACTCATCTATAATGAAAACGGTAATGCAGATTGCCGAGAAAGGAGCTATATTATGAACCGATATGAAAGAATGAATCAAGATCGAAAACTTGTGGATATGAAAAAGCGAGTGGCGGCGTATTGCCGTGTATCCACCGACAATGAAGACCAAGCGAATTCGTTTGAAAGCCAACAGCGCTTTTTCAAACAGTACATCGAACACCATCCCGACTGGGAACTGTATGAGATCTTTGCCGATGAGGGGATCACGGGAACGAATACGAAAAAACGCAAGGAGTTCAACCGCATGATCACCTGTGCCAAAAACGGAGATTTCGATCTGATCATCACGAAGGAGATCTCCCGTTTTGCCCGAAACACACTCGACAGCATTTACTACACCCGCGACCTCAAAAAGCACGGCGTCGGCGTGATCTTTATGAATGACGGCATCAATACCTTGGACGGTGATGCCGAGCTTCGCCTTGCGATCATGTCTTCGATCGCACAGGAGGAGAGCCGAAAGACTTCCGAGCGTGTGAAGTGGGGGCAGAAACGCCAAATGGAGCAGGGCGTCGTCTTTGGGCGGGATATGATCGGATACGACGTGCGCGGCGGAAAGATGTATATCAATGAAGAGGGCGCGAAGATCGTCCGCTTGATCTTCCATAAATTTGTAAACGAGGGGAAGGGAACTCATGTCATCGCTCGCGAGCTTCGAGAAGACGGCATCAAGCCTATGCGTCGCGTGAAGGAATGGTCGAACACGGTCATTCTGCGCGTGATCCGTAACGAAAAATATTGCGGCGACTTAGTGCAAAAAAAGACCTACACCCCCGATTTTCTCTCTCATGAAAAGAAATACAATCGAGGGCAGGAGGAGTTCGTCATCATCAAAGACCATCACGAGCCGATCATCTCCCGCGAGCTCTTTGAAGAAGCCAACCGCATTTTAGACAGCAAATCGCTCTCGCAGGAAGGCAAATCCAAGCACTCGAACCGCTATCCCTTCTCGGGAAAGATCAAATGCGGCTGTTGCGGTTCGAGATATGTGGCGCGCTATCGGACGCGCACCGATGGAAGCGTCTATAAGGCGTGGCGCTGCTTTGAAGGTGCCAAGCACGGACGCCCGCATGAGGATGGGGCCGGCAATCACATTGGATGTACGGGGCCGAGTATTCGCAACGAAGATGCAACACATATCATGCGCCTTGTTACCGAGAGTCTTCAATATGATAAAGATAAGATCACGGGCAATCTGATCGCGATTATTAAGTCGATCATTGCAATGGACACGACCGGCAGCGATATCTCCAAGCTGGAAGCACAGCTAAGGTCGATCGAAGACAAGCGCACCAAGCTGATCGACCTCTACACATCGGGCGACATTACAAAAGATGAATTCACGGCGGCACGCTTGAAGTGCGATGGGGAGATCGCTCAGCTTCAATCGGTCATAGACAGCATCGATAAGCAGCAGGAAATGATCAAAGAGCAGCAGACGCTCGTCAGAGAGATCACCGCGGCGATCAACGAGATCGTCGGCGGTGTCGAGTACGATGACGAATTCTACAGGCAAATTCTCGACAGAATGGTCGTGCGTGACCGAGACAACATCGATGTGTATCTGAATTTACTTCCTATTAAATGGAGCTACACGGTCGCAAAGGCATCTCAAAACGCCGCAAACGGCGCTTGCTCCATTTTAGATACGTCTCTACCCACATCGGTCAATATCCCCGCTATCTTGCGGTCGGGCATCGAGTAGCGCTGGCTCAGGTAGCGGGTGGAGGCTGCCAGCTCACCGTCGGGACCTCCCAATCGTCACTTTTGAGAAATTCGGCAAATCGCTCTGCAAAATCGGGCTCTTCGCAGAGGCTTTCGATCAGCTTCGCGGCGGCTTCGAGGGGCTCGGACGGAAGCGATGGCAGGGGAGAAGGTGACCTGCTTGAACTTTCGAAAATTACAGTGAACTCTTTCATAAAATGCTCCTTTCTGCTGCATTTTATGCTGAAAATCGCATATTCTTTACTAACCCCTCTGAAAGGAGCGCCCCATGAAAGCCGCCGTATATATCCGTGTCTCAACCGATGAGCAGACCGAGTACTCCCCCAAAAGCCAGTACGAGATGATCGCCCGCTATGCCGCATCGCAGGGGATTGAGCTCTCCGATACATACACCTATATCGACGAAGGCATCAGCGGCAGAAGAGCAGACCGTCCCGCATTTCAAAAAATGCTCGCCGATGCACGTACAAAGCCGAAACCCTTCGACCTCGTGCTGGTCTGGAAATTTTCGCGCTTTGCCAGGAGCCGCAAGGACAGCATCGTTTGCAAAGCGATGCTGAGGCAGTGCGGCATCGAGGTCGTCTCGGTCAGTGAGCCGCTCGGGCGCGATTCGACGGCTGTGCTCATGGAAGCGCTCTTGGAGGCGATGGACGAATACTACAGCCTCAACCTCGCACAGGAGGTAAAACGCGGCATGGAGCAAAAATTCCGTGAAGGGGGCGTGGTCAGCCGACCGCCCTTCGGCTATCGGATGAGGGCGGGCGAATTTGTGCCCGAACCGAGCGAAGCCGATGCGGTTCGCACCCTCTTCGAGGGGGGACTGGCAGGGCGCACGCTTCGCAGTCTGGCTGATCGCATGGAAGCCGAGGGTGTCTGCCGTGCCGACGGCTCACTGCTCACACCGCGCGCCATTCGCTACATTCTGCAAAACCCCATTTACTGCGGCAGGGCAGGACGCACGCTCGAGGGAGAGTGGGTGGTTCTGCCCGCCAAGCAGCCGCCGATCGTGTCCGAGCGGCTCTTCGACGACGTGCAGTCGCTTCTGGCGCGTGCAGGCAGTGCGGGCAGACATAGCGCCGAAAAAAAGCAGAGCAGCGAATGGATGCTCCGCGGACTGCTCGTCTGCTCGGACTGCGGCAGACCGCTTGCCAGGGCAGGCAAGGGAAGCCTGCAATGCTCGGGCTATGCGAGGGGGCTTTGCAAGGGCTCTCACTGGGTTGGGGAAGAGGCGATCGGCTCAGCCCTGACCCATGCACTGTATGCGCTCGACAGCCCTTCGCTTGAGGTGACGCTGAGCGGGGATGGGAATGAGCGTGCGCTCGAAGGCGGGCGCATCGAAGAAGGGCTCAAACGTGCCGAGCGCGCCTATCTTGCCGGGCTCATTGACCTCGATGAATACGCATCGCAAAGAGAGGGGCTGCTTGCCCGCAAACGAAGGCTCGCGCCCGCCGAGCCGCTCAGCTTCGAGTTGAACGCCCGTCTGATCGCCTGTTTTTTGGCAAACGATCGTTTTTCTGCGGGTGAAAAACGGCAGCTTGCCTGCCTGCTTTTCGAACGGGCGGTTTTTGACCGCAGGGCAGGGACACTTCGCATAAAATGGCAGGCAAAGAATGTCCGCGAATCGTAGCAAGACGACAAGTTTCAAGGAAATTCGGGGGAAATGCTTGACAATCGGGAGGCGGTGTGGTATACTCATATTGTTGGGTGCAGACGGTAAAACGTCTCCCTGACCACGGAATATTTTGGTTTTTTTGTGACTGACGGATGAGCGGTAAACCGCATGGGAGCAAGGAACTATACAATGCCGACCGTCTGGGCAGCCCTATACCTTGGTACAGGACTGCCTTTTTGTCATTTTTCGGGGTAAAATGCCCCGAAAATCGGACGGACAGGCTGTACAGTCGCACAAAAACGGTCAAACATGAAAGGATGTATCTGATGAAAAAAGTTGCGGTCATTATGGGAAGCGACAGCGATCTGCCGATCGTTGAAAAGGCGATCGACACGCTGAAGGAATACGGTGTACCTACCTCTGTACACGTTTATTCTGCACACAGAACCCCCGTTGAGGCAAAGGAATTCTCTGTAAACGCTGCCGACAACGGCTACGGCGCGATCATTGCGGCGGCAGGCAAGGCTGCCCACCTCGCAGGTGCGATCGCCGCGAACACCACCCTCCCCGTCATCGGCATCCCCGTAAAAGCGTCCACCCTCGACGGGCTCGACGCACTCCTCTCGACCGTTCAGATGCCCGCGGGCATCCCCGTTGCGACCGTCGCCATCGACGGCGCAGTCAATGCCGCCCTCCTCGCGATCCAGATGCTCGCTATCTCCGACGAGACCCTCGCCGCCAAGCTCAAGGACAGCCGTGCCGCCGCTTCGGCTAAGGTCCTCGAAAAAAACGCCGCTATCACCGAGAAGTACAGCACGGTCTGATCAGGGACGCTGTCCCCGAACCCCTGCCAAAGGCTCTGCCTTTGGAGTTCCAAGAACCTTTTTGAAAAAAGGTTCTTGGAACTCCAAAAACTTTAATAAGCCGACGAATACTCGTCGGCTGGGAAGAGATTTCTTCCTGAGCTGAGCTATAGTCCCCCCGCTACCGAGAGCCAAGGAGATGGGTGGAGTTCGAGGCGGGAAGAAACTTCGGCGTCTGAGGATGGTCAGCACTTCGCAAAGCGAAGTGCGCGACATTTGCCCTTGCGGGCAAAGTCGGTCTCCCGCCCAAAACGTGATGCGCAGCATCACGCCTCGCACTGCACAAGCGATTCTCACAAAACAAACAGTCTCCAATAAAAATTAAAATAAAAATCACAAACATTTTTCGGAGGAAAATGAAAATGGAAAAAACAGTTCAGCTTTATGAAGGCAAGGCAAAGAAGGTATACGCTACCGAAAACGAGGACTACTGCATCGTTTCCTACAAGGACGACGCAACTGCATTCAACGGTCTGAAGAAGGGTAGCATCGCAGGCAAGGGCGCGATCAACAACCGCGTCACCAACTACATGATGAAGCTGCTCGAAGAGAAGGGTGTACCTACCCACTTCGTTGAAGAGCTGAGCGACCGCGAGACCGTCGTCAAGAAGGTCAAGATCGTTCCCCTCGAAGTCATCGTCCGCAATATCGCGGCAGGCTCCTTCTCGAAGCGCTTCGGTGTACCCGAAGGACAGAAGCTCCTCACCCCCACGCTTGAGTACTGCTACAAGGATGACGAGCTCGGCGATCCCATGGTCAACGATTACCATATCCTCGCTTGCGGCTGGGCTACCAAGGAAGACCTCGACACCATCTCGGCATACACCTTCAAGATCAACGAGATCATGAAGGAATTCTTCCTGAAGGCAAACATCCTGCTCGTAGACTTCAAGCTCGAGTTCGGTAAGACCTCCGACGGCACCATCGTGCTCGCTGACGAGATCTCGCCCGACACCTGCCGTTTCTGGGACGCTACCACCATGCAGAAGCTCGACAAGGACCGCTTCAGACGCGATCTCGGCGGTGTGGAAGAAGCATATCAGGAAATTCTGAGCCGTATTTTCGGCGAATAAGGGAGGTCCGCTTTGGGAGGATTTTTTGGTGCCATCTCGCGCAGAGATGTAGTACTGGATGTCTTTTTCGGCGCTGACTACCATTCCCATCTCGGCACTCGTCGGGGCGGCATGATCATCTACGATCAGGAGCTGGGCTTTCAGCGTTCGATTCACAGTATTGAAAATACCCCCTTCCGAACCAAATTCGAGAAGGATATCACCGAATTCAAGGGCTGCAGCGGCATCGGTTGCATCAGCGACACCGATCCTCAGCCGCTCCTCGTTCGCTCGCACCTCGGGCTCTACGCCATTGCGATCGTCGGCATCGTGAACAATGCCGAGGCGCTCGTGGACAAATACTTTGCCGACCACGGGCATCAGTTTATGGCGATGAGCTCGGGCAAGGTCAATCAGACCGAACTGGTCGCGGCGCTCATCAATCAGAAGGACACGCTGGTGGATGGCATCCGCCATGCACAAGCGCTGGTCGAAGGCTCAGCCACGATCGTCCTGCTCCTGCCCGACAGCATCATTGCCGCCCGCGATCGCCTCGGCAGACTGCCCGTGATCGTCGGCAAGAACGATGACGGTTGCTGTGTGTCCTTTGAGTCGTTTGCCTACCAGAAGCTCGGCTATTTCGACCATTATGAGCTCGGACCGGGCGAGATCGTGAAGCTCACGCCCGACGGTGTCGAGCAGCTCGCAAAGCCGGGCGATCAGATGAAGATCTGCGCCTTCCTATGGACCTACTACGGCTATCCCAACTCGACCTACGAGGGCATGAACGTAGAGGTCATGCGTATGCGCAACGGAGAGATTATGGCTCGCGACGAAAGAGAACGCGGCGTTCTGCCCGATGTCGACATCGTAGCGGGTATCCCCGATTCGGGTCTGCCGCACGCCATCGGCTATGCGGGGGAGAGCGGCAAGCGCTTCGCCCGCCCCTTCATCAAATACACCCCCACCTGGCCCCGTTCCTTCATGCCCACCAGCCAGAAGGTGCGCAATCTGGTGGCAAAAATGAAGCAGATCCCCGTACACGAGCTGATCAAGGGCAAAAAGCTGCTCTTCGTAGACGATTCGATCGTCCGCGGTACACAGCTCAGAGAGACGGTGGAGTTCCTCTACGCCAACGGTGCGAAAGAGGTACATATGCGCTCTGCCTGCCCTCCGATCATGTACGGCTGCAAGTATCTGAACTTCTCTTCGAGCAAATCGGAAATGGAGCTTATCGCTCGCCAGACGGTACAGGCGCTCGAGGGCGACGAGGGTCAGAAACACCTCGAAGAATATGCGGATGGCACGACCGAACGCGGTAAATGTATGCTCAAGCATATCTGCGAGGAGATGGGCTTCGATTCGCTGGGCTACCAGTCGCTTGAAGGCACGCTCGAGGCGATCGGACTTGATCCCGAAAAGGTTTGTACCTACTGCTGGACGGGGAAGGAATAAGTTACAACCAAATCAGCCTCCCTCTTTGAGGGAGGTGGCGCCGAAGGCGACGGAGGGAGTTCGTCGGAGGCTGTTTGAAACAGCAAGGCAGTCTCCCTCACCCGCTTCGTCTCGCTTTGCGAGTGCTCCCTCGGAGAGGGAGCCTTTGGTTCACCCGAAATTTTCACTTCGTCATACGAATTGTTTATCATATAAATCACTTCTACAAAGGAGCTTACAATGGATCACAAGAATTCCCAATCTGCCAGCTACGCTGCGGCGGGCGTGGATATCACCGCCGGCTACAAGGCAGTTGAGCTGATGAAGAAGCACGTTGCGCTCACCAAAAACGAAGGCTGTCTCGACGACGTGGGCGGCTTCGGCGGCTGCTTCGGTCTTCCGATCGCAGGCATGGAGGAGCCCGTGCTCGTATCGGGCACCGACGGCTGCGGTACCAAGGTCAAGCTGGCCATCCTCATGGACAAGCACG
>CAYRQA010000020.1:0-18727 GCA_964426285.1 uncultured Lachnospiraceae bacterium
GCACCTCCAAAACTTTTATAAAAGCCCAACGAATGCTCGTCGGGCTGGGATAAACAAGACGCTCCGAATGAAGAATGATCGATTTCTTCATTCGGGGCATTGTATTTTCAATTCCTTGTAGGGACAGGCGTCCTCGACTGTCCGTCGAATAATTTTCGCATAATTTCATCAAAACAGCAAGCCGAACACTACGGGACGTCGAGGGCGCCGTCCCCTACAAAGTTGTTTTGGGTGTTATTATTGCCCAAACTCCCTCTCATGCGCCTTAAAGAACTCACGATAGATCCGCACCGCTTCAAGCTCTGTCCACTTTCGTACCGCCACGGGGCGGCTGTCGAGGTCGTAGATGCGTGCACCCTTCATCGAGAGCAGGAAGGGCGAATGGGTCGAGATGACGAACTGACAACGGTAAAAGCGCGCCGAATCCTCGATGAACTGCCTCAATTCGTTTTGCAGCTTCGCAGACAGGCTGTTCTCGGGCTCGTCGAGCAGGTAGAGCACGCCTTCGCCGATCTGATTCAGAAGTAATAGAGCGCGCTCTCGCCGTTCGAGCGCCCCGCCAGTTCATGCGTCATGCGGCGGCTGACGTAAGCCGACTTGGTCGAGCCCTTTGCCTCGTTGCGGCGTTTAAGCTCGGCATAATCGTCGAGCGATTTCAGCAGAAAGGTCTCCTTATTCGGGGCGGTGTACTCGTCATACTCGCGGTAAAGCTCCTCGCGGCGGCGATTCACCCCGATGTTGATCGAGCGCAGGTCGAGCAGGTAGTCGAAGACGTCGTCGCTCGTGATGAGTCTGCTGTCGGGCGGCGCTGACTTGCCGAGTGAGAGCCGATAGTCACAGAAATCGAGGTAGGACTTCATGTAGGGCGTGTCGTTGAAAGGGGAGGAGCGTTTCAGCTTCAGCTTTTCGGCGATGACGTTGAGCAGGGTCGACTTGCCCGAGCCGTTGCCGCCGTAGAAGATGGTGATCGGCGCAAATTCGAGCTTTTCAAGCCCCTTTTCGGGGAAAACCTTAAAAGGATAGACGTTATCATGCGAATAACAGCCCATTTCGAGCTGATACGGGAAATTCAGCAAAAACCGCCTTCGTCCGAGTTCGACGCGAGTGCAAACTGCTCTAAGTACGGCATAATACCCCCTCCTGTTCTGTTTCCAGTGTAGCATAGATACAGTCGGTTGTCAAGACTTCCATTTATTGTTACTCTCCCTTCCCTGCATGACCCACCCCTTCGGGCGGCAATACTGTTATTGCCAAACAAAAACAGGGGTGGAAGTCAAAAGTGTATTACAACAAAGTGGAAATATGCGGGGTCAATACCTCAAAGCTGAGAACGCTGAGTGCAGAGGAGATGCGCGAGCTGTTGCTGCGATCGAAGGACGGTGACAGCGAGGCACGGCAGACGCTCATCGACGGCAATCTCAGACTGGTGCTCTCGATCATCCAGCGCTTCACGGGGAGGGGCGAGAACCTCGACGATCTCTTTCAGGTAGGGTGCATCGGGCTGATCAAGGCGGTCGACAACTTCAACACCGACCTTGATGTGAAATTCTCAACCTATGCCGTGCCGATGATCATCGGCGAGGTGCGGCGCTACCTGCGCGACAACAATGCGGTGCGGGTCAGCCGAAGTGTGCGCGACCTTGCATACAAGGCGCTTGGCGCGAGGGAAGCGCTCTCGAAGACGATGGCGCGCGAACCGTCGATCGAGGAGATCGCCGCAGAGCTTGCCAAAAACGGCGACCGCCACACCAAAGAGGAGATCATTTCGGCGCTTGAGGCGATCGTCGAACCGATCTCACTCTACGAGCCCGTCTACACCGACGGGTCGTCCGATTCGCTCTATATTATGGATCAGATCAGCGATCTGAGCTGCAACGACGAGGTCTGGCTTGAGAACATCGCCCTCAAAGAAGCCCTCAAGCATCTGAGCGAGCGTGAGCGTTCGATCATCAAGATGCGCTTCTTTCGCGGCAAAACGCAAATGGAGATTGCCGCCGAGATCGGCATCTCGCAGGCGCAGGTCTCACGGCTCGAAAAGGGTGCGCTCGAACGCATTCGAAAAGAGCTGTAAGGCGCAGGATGATCCGAAAGGGTACTGTTGATCGCTTTCGGAAAGCTGTGCGATCGACAGCGCCCTTCGGGTGTTCTGCAAAAATTCACAATTTATTCAAACCCTCTTTTTCTTTTTGTGTTAAAGTAATAAATGAAAGAATATTTGTTTTGGAGGTTCATGTGTTTCCCAAAACCGTTAATAAGCATTATGCCGTATTTATAATCACATGGCTGGTGATTTTTATATTTTGCAGCATTCTGTCGGGCGTGGCAACAGCTGCGAAACCAGTCGACACGGGCGTTGACAGGGACACCGCCCAATCGTCCAAGCCTGCCGCTACCACTCCATCCGCCCCCCTTCAAAGCGAGACACCGAATCCGCCTGTCTCAGACCCGCCCGAAGCGGTAGATGACCCCGAGCCGCTCCCCTATGATCCCGCCAATGCGCAACACGTCATTTACTTAGATGCCGGTCACGGCTGGTACGACAACGGCTGCTCGATCCTCGACCGAACCGACATTTACGAAAAGGATGTTACCCTTGCCATCACCAAATTCATCCAAGCATCACTTGAAGAGATGGGCTACACCGTCGTTATGGCGCGCGAAAACGACGAGACCTGCGTTGAGGAGCTGGTGGACGGCATTTACAAATCCTCCCGAAGGATCGCCTACGCGAACAGCTTCGGCGCAGACTACTATGTCAGCATCCACGTCGACAGCTTCGCAGATAATCCCGACGTAAACGGCGCTCGAATCTACTACAGAGACCGCTATGACGCCAACGGCAATCTCTATCCGAGCCGCGAGTTCTCCGAACAGATCGCAAACAGTCTCGTTGAAACGCTACATATCGACCAACCGCTTCTGAAGGATGACCGCACCTACAACGTGATCATCCTGAACCGTATGCCCTCCGTGCTCATCGAGGTCGGTTTCGGCTCCAATTCCACCGATGCCGCCAACATGGTCGATCCGACCTGGCAGGAATCCTTCGCCCGTGCAGTCGCACTCGGCATAAACGCACAGGTAAAGGCTGACAACGGGACAAGCGTCGAGGGGTAATCATGACAACGCTTCCCTGCCAAGCGGCGAAAGCGCCTACCGATGAACCGCTTTCCCCCGAGCTGCGTTTTGCAGAGGCGTGCGCCAAGGTGACTGCCGACCGTCAGCGCGAGGGCATCGGCACACTCGGTGAAAAGACGCTTCACGCCGTGCTCAAGCATTACTACGAGCCCGATCCGAGCTATCATGAGCAGAAGATCGGGCGTTACTTTGCCGATATTGCCCGCGATGGGCGTATTATCGAGATCCAGACGCGCTCCTTTGAGCGGCTCAAGGACAAGCTGACTGCTTTTTTGGAGGTGGGCTACGAGGTGACGGTCGTCTACCCGATGCCGCGTGTCAAATGGCTCGCATGGATCGGAGAGGACGGCAATATCTCTCCTCTACACAGAAGCCCCAAAAAGGGGCAGCCATGGCAGGCGGCAGGCGAGTTTTACAACCTGCGCAGTCTGATCGGGCATCCCCGGCTCACGCTCTGTATCCTCCTTTGCGACATGGAGGAATACCGCAACCTCGACGGTTGGAGCAAGAACAAAAAGCGGGGCTCGACCCGCTATGAGCGATTCCCCGTTCGGTACGGGGAGGAGATCGTCTTTCGCAACCCCTTTGACTGGGTCGCGATGATCCCCGACGAGCTCGGGGAGAGATTCTCCCGTCAGGAGTATGCCGCCGCGACCAAGCTCGGCGGACGCGCGCTCCACGGTGCGACCGCACTGCTCACGCAGGTAGGCGTGATCGCCAAGGACGGGATGGACGGGAAGAAGATCGTGTATAGGAGAGTGTAAACGCCGTTTCGCGGATCATGCGAAGCGGCGTTTTTGTTTTGGAGTTAGTAGGGATTTCGTAGACGGACAGTCGAGGACGCCTGTCCCTACAAAGCGTGTCACTTATTTGCTAATAATAGGATGAATCCTAAAATAAATTGTGGGCGGCAAGAATTTGCCGCCCTTTCATAAAGTTTTGGAGTTCCAAGAACCTTTTTTCAAAAAGGTTCTTGGCGGGATGCAAGGGCAGAGCCCTTGCCGGAGCTCGAGGCAGAGCCTCGAATACAATTAGTTCTTCGTCATTCTGAACATCTGGCGTTGTGCCATGACGAGGCCGTAGTAGATGCCTTTTTGGCGCATGAGCTCATCGTGGCTGCCGATCTCGGCGACTGTGCCCTGATCGAGCACAACGATGCGGTTGGCATTGCGGAGAGTGGAGAGACGGTGCGCGATCGCGATGGTCGTGCGGTCCTTGGTCAGCGTTTGCAGGGCATCCTGAATCTGCTTCTCGGTCTCGGTGTCGAGGGCGGAGGTTGCTTCGTCGAGAATGAGGATGCGGGGATCATGAAGCAGTGCACGCGCGATCGAGACACGCTGGCGCTCGCCGCCCGAGAGCGTGTAGCCGCGCTCGCCCACTTTCGTGTTGTAGGCATCGGGCAGCTTCATGATAAAGCTGTGCGCACCTGCAAGCTTGGCGGCACGGATGACCTCTTCGCGGGTCGCGCCCGGCTTGGCATAGGCGATGTTCGCCTCGATCGTACCGCTGAAGAGGAAGGTCTCCTGCAACACGGCACCGATCTGTGAACGGAGCGATTCCTGCGAAAGCGAACGGATATCCTGTCCGTCAATGAGCAGTCTGCCCCCCGTCACGTCGTACATACGCATCACGAGGTTGATCAGCGTAGACTTGCCCACGCCCGAGCGTCCGACGATGCCCACCATCTCACCCGGGTGGATGGAGAAGCTGACGTCGTGCAGTACCTCCTTGGCACTGTCATAGCCGAAGCGAGCGTGCTCGAAGCGGATCTCGCCCTCGATGGGCATTGAAATCGCCCCTTCAGCATCGTCGACCTCGATATGCTCGTCGCAGATCTCGAAGACCTTGGCGGTCGCATTGAGGAATCGGGTGAGCTGTCTCGAAAGGTTGCTCAGCCAGCGCAGCGGTCCGTAGATCAGGCTGACGTAGGAGGTAAATTGTGCCATTTCACCGAGCGTCATTTCGCCGCCCAGCACCTTGATGCCGACGTAATAGAGCAGGACGAATTCGCCCACACCCATTAAGAAGTTGACCAGCGGGTTGAAAATGGCGAAAAAGCGCTCGTTTCGCATACGGATGCGGCATTCCTCGGATGCCACCTCGTCAAACCCTGCGTTCTCCTTCTCCTCCATGCCGAAAGCTTTGACCACTCGGATGCCCGAGAAAATGTCGTGCAGGAAGGTCGAGACCTTCTCTTGACAGCGCCATTGACGGTCGTAGATGCGGTGCATCATCTTTCGGAAGGCATTGTGCGCACATACGACGAAGGGCATCGGCAGAAGGATGAGCAGTGCCAAGAGCCAATCGTATGTGAAGAGGATGATCGCCACGACGATGAGCAGAGTGCCCTGCTGGATCAGCTCGGGGAAGGTATGGGTGAGGAAATCGCGGATGACAGCGGTGTCGTCCGACACGCGCTGCATGATGTTGCCCGCCGTGCGGCGTGCGACGCTCGCGACCGACAGCTTTTGCACGCGCTCGAAGATCATGTCGCGCAGTCTGCGTACGATATCGGCGCTTGCCGCAGAGAGAATGTAGCTTCTCAACATCGAAATCAGCCGCGACAGCAGGGTCACGCCGAACAGTGAGG
Source organism: uncultured Lachnospiraceae bacterium (assembly GCA_964426285.1). GTDB lineage: Bacteria > Bacillota > Clostridia > Oscillospirales > CAG-272 > CAKSQF01. Next base: position 5,729 of record CAYRQA010000020.1, read on the forward strand.
CAATGACCAACAGAAATCCGACGAGTTCTTCATTTTTCGGCTGGATGTATTCATCGACCAGCACGCGCTGGATCTGCGGAGCGATCAGGTTGACGAGGGTCACCGCGACGAAGAGCAGGATCGAAAGCAGCAGATAGAGCCTGCTCTGCTTCATCACGTCCCAGAGCTGTTTGACGTATCTTCCCTTCTTGGTGCAACGGATGCAGGTGTCGCCCGTCGCATCGCCGCCGAGCGGACGTCCGCACTTGACGCAGTGTCGGGCAAATACCCGCTCCTCGCTCTCGGTGGGCGGTTCCTCACCCTTGCGCAGTGCATTGACACGGCGCACGACGGCAAAATAGGCATCCTTGTGCACCATCCGTCCCTTGCAGAGGAAGCGGTTTTGCTTGCCGTCACCCGCCTCGATCTGCACACAGCCTGCGAGCAGTCTCGCTTCGTAGCTCTCACCCTCGCCCAGCTTCTCGCAGACATAGGCACCGTCTGCCGAGCAAAGCTGATAGCCCTCTATGCCGAGCAGGAGGATGCCGGGGTCGAGCGCCTCGGCTTGATCGGTCGGGAAATCGTATTCCACTGCGCCGACAATTCCCTCGGAACAGGCTTCCTTGCACCATCCCGCCGCCTTGTCGAGCAGTTTTTGTTCATATGCAGTCATTTATTCACCGCCTTACATGGTTGTCCATGCTTACAGATAGAGTTCGATCTTTTTGTAGGATTTTCTGTCGAGCCCCTTCACGTCGGGGATCTCGTAGCGATTGCCGTCCGAATCGGTGATGATCACCCGATGCTCGTCGACCTTCAGCATCGAACGGTAGGTGTCACGCAGGGTAAATTCGAGCGGTCCGATATTGCTATCGACCTTCCATGCCGAAAAACCGAACTGATCCTTGAGCATATGGATCGCTGTGATCGTAGGCATGAGGTATTTGCACTCGAGCTCCTCCTTCAGAAGCGCCGCCGCTTCCTCGTCAAAGTCGGTGATCGATGCGATCATGCCCACCTCTTCACTGTCTGCGGTCAGCACCGAGATATGCTCCCAAAGCTCTTCAAAGGGGAACATCCGATGCAGGAAAACACGGGGATAATCGGTCACATCGCCGTTTTTTTCGATCTTCAGCCCGAGAAAATCACCGTTTTTGCGAAAATGTGCCTCCGAAGGGCTTAAATATTCTATTTGGACGACTTTGTCCAGTCCGTTTGTCTGTTCCATACGTTTCTCCTTATTCGGTCACGCCGACGTTCTTCAGCGCGTCCAGTTGCAGTTTGTAGAGCTTGTAATAGATGCCCTTCTTGGCGATCAGCTCGGCGGGCGTGCCCCATTCCGCCATCTTCTTGTCGCTGATGACGATCAGCTTGTCGGCATTGCGCAGCGTCGACAGCCTGTGCGCGATGGTAATGGTCGTTCTGCCCTTCGAGAGCGCATCGAGCGTGTCCTGGATCTTGCGCTCGGTCTGGGTATCCATCGCCGCAGTCGCTTCATCGAGAATGAGGATGCGGGGATTCTGCAGAAGTGCACGGGCGATCGACACACGCTGACGCTCACCGCCCGAGAGCTCCTTATAACCAAATCCCACCATCGTCTCGTATGCGTCGGGCAGTTTGACGATGAAATCGTGTGCACCCGCCGCTTTTGCCACCGCCACGACCTGTTCACGGGTCGCTTCGGGGCAGGCATAGCGGATATTTTCGAAGATCGTGCCGACGAAGAGGTAGGTCTCCTGCGAAACGATCGAGATATTGCGGTGAATGTCTCTAAGCCGCAGATCCTTGACGTTCACGCCGTCGATGAGGATCTCGCCCTCCTCGGCGTCATACAGACGGATGAGCAGGTTTGCAAGCGTCGATTTGCCTGCGCCCGTGTGCCCGACGATGCCGATATTGCCGCCCGGCTCAATATCGAAGGTGATGCCGTCGAGAATGCGGCGATTCTTGACGTAGGAAAACTTCACGTCGCGGAAGGTGACCGCACCGTCGAAGACCTCCTTCACCACGGGGTTCTCTTTTTCGACGATCTCGGGACGGCTGTCCATGATCTCGACCAATCTGCCCATCGCATTCATACTGTCGGAGGCAAATTGCATCATGTCGACCAGACGGTACATCGGATCGTAGATCATGCCGATATAGGCAACCAGCGTGAGCAGCTGACCGTAGGTGAGGTTGTTGCCCGAGATGATCATCCAGCCGCCGACCGCCCATACCAGCACGTTGCCGAGGTAGACGAGCTGATTGATCAGCGGATAGACGGTACTCGAGTAGACGGTGATCGCGCGCTCTGCGCCCACCAGATTTTGGTTGGCTTTCGAAAAGCGCTTGGATTCGGTCTTTTCGCGGGAGAAGGATTTGACCACGCGGATGCCCGTGAGCAGGTCGGAAAGCAGACCCGTCATCGCAGAGCGGCGGGTGTAGCGCTTGCCGTAGAGTTTTTCTTCCTTTCTGAAGCACTTTCCGATGATGAAGAGCGCCAGCGGGAAGAGGAAGAGGGCGACCACAGCAAGGATCGGCTGGATGCTCAGCATGATAACCAGCACGACCGTCACCTGAATGAGGTTGGTCAGAATGAAGGGCATTCCGTCGGTAAAGAACCAGTAGATGCTGTTGGCGTCGCTATTGACCTGATTCATCAGACTGCCCGTCGAACGGGAGGTGAAATAGCTGACCGAAAGCTTCTGGATCGCTTCGAAGATCGTCTTTTTGAGGTCGTAGGCGATCTTTGCCGACATTCTCGTCGCGATGATGTCGTTGACCATGTTGACACCCATGTGGATGATGCGCAGGGCGATGATCATGGTCAGGACGAAGGCGATCTGACCGTAAAAACTGCCGCCTGCGTTCAGCACCTCATCGTAGTAGAAGCCCGAGCTGAGGTAGGGGGTGGTCACCGCCAGTGCGGTGAGCGCGATCATCATGAGCGACATTGCGAGGATGCGCCACTTGTAACGGACGAAAAAGGTGCCCATGCGGAAAATGATCTTGCTTTTTTCGGTGCAGTGCGGGCAGAATTTCCGTTCACGGTCGGCATATCGACGCCCGCATCGCGGGCAATAGGAATCCTTGGGCGATTCGGGCTCGTAAGGCAGACCCTTTTTGACCTTTTCAAAGAGGTTGCAGAGCTTGTACACGTCTACCTTTGCCGAGAAGGAGGAGAGCGCCACCCGCAAGGTCTGATCCCCTACCTTTGCGGTCACGCGGCAGACGGCGATCAGCTCTTCGAGCTTCAATGAATCGATCTCGTCGATCGGTCGATCGAACGAGGGCTGATCAAGCCCCTCGTACAGGCAGACCAATCGCTCGGGCAGCAGCAGAAGCAGACCGCTACCCGTCTTGCCCGAGAGACTTCGGTCGATGGGCGCCCATGCGGCAAGATCGGCTTCCTGCTTCGAGTGCGCCGCCAGATAGTCGCGCGCATAGGACGGGAGCTCGTTTCCCGGCAATGCCGCGTGTTTATGCTTGTGTTTCATATGAATCCTTTCAGACCGTCAAAGCGGTGCATGACTTATCTTCGGTGATCATGTTGGCTGAATTTGCAAATTATTCATATTATATCATATTTTCACCGATTTGTCAATCAACTTTTGGGCAACCTATCATATTATTCAATTTCATTTGTGCTTGGGCGATCAAGTTTCACCCTGCATATCGGTGATGATATTTCAACATTTTTTCAAAAAGTGCTTGCCATCCGCCTCACTTTATGGTAAAATATATTTACATTCCGAATCCACTGTCAAAGGAGCGCACTTCCATGACCCTCGGCACCAAGATCAAGACCCTCCGCAAGGAGCATTCGCTGACACAAGCCGCTCTGTGCGGTGACTATATCACCCGCAATATGCTCAGCCAGATCGAGAACGATCTCGCCGTTCCCTCGATCTCGACCCTCGTTTATCTTGCCGAACGGTTAAAAGTCCCGGTCGGCTACCTGCTCGACGAGCATGAATCGCTCTTCACCTATCGCAAAATGCAGTCGATCGAGCAGATCCGCTCCCTCTATGCCGCAGGCAACTGGCAGAGCTGTATCGATCTCTGTAAACAGCTCGGTGATTTCGACGACGAGCTCGCCCTTCTGCTGGCAGATTGCTATCTGCAGTCTGCCAAGGTCGCCGTCGAAGAAATGCATCTCGAAAGTGCACGTCACCTGCTCGACACCTGTCTGCTTTTCACCGCCCGCACCGATTACCCGCACACCGCCATCGAAGAAGAAGCGAATTATCTGCTCCATCTCATCGAACAGCTGCTCAATGCACCCGACGCCGCGAGCTGGCAGGCGATCATCGCCCAAAACGATTCCGATAAGGTCGAGCTTTTCACCTATCTCACCCTGATGCAGCTCATCGACAACGGCAAGCACGAGCTCGCCGCTCAGCTCTTTGACAGCCTCAAACTGAGCAATCTCCGCTACCGAAAGCACATCCACGCCCGTCTTGCCGCCGCCGCATACAATTTTCACCGCGCCCGCACACTCCTCACCGAACTGATCGAGGAAAACCGCGAGGACAGCCAACCCTTCTTCCTCTACAAAATATACGAGGATCTCGAAAGCGCCTGCAAATCGATCTCCGACTACGAAGGGGCATACCGCTCTGCCGTCGCCAAGGCTCATCTCTCCGAGCTATTTCACAGTTAGTCCGTATAAACCACCTTCTTCGGCGCATACTGTATGTATGATTCGATGAAGGTGGTTTTGATGGTTTATTCCCCATTCCTGCGATTTTCTCTGTCGCTGTTCGGCAGTCGATGGCTGATCTTCGGCATATTCGCCGCTGTTTTGATCGCGACCATGCTCTTTTTCGGGGGCGCAATGCTGCTTCGGCGCATCAGGCAGAGGCGCGCTTCCAAGAAATCCGCTCGCGATGCCCTTCCCGTCTCGGGAACTCCTATCACACCCGACGAGACCAACCCTCTGCCCTCCCTCATCACACTCGTCAGCCCGCTTTCGGGCAAGATGATCGAGCCCGACGAATCGGCTGCGGGCGGTCGATCGGTATACGGATGCATCATCCTGCCCTCGGAAGGGAGAGTGTATGCACCTTTCGATTGCAGAGTTGCATCGCTCGGGGAGAATACCCGTTCGCTCGCCCTGGAGGGCGGTGATTCGGTCAAGCTCATGATCGGGATCGGCAAAGACGACCCCGAAACTGCCGAACGTGATTTCATTCCTTGCTGTAAGGCAGGCGACAAGGTGAAGGAGGGCGAACTGCTCCTTTCCTTCGACATGGACGCCCTCGAAAAGGCGGACTATGATCTGACGAGCGCCGTTTGGGTGGTCAATGCCGACGATTTCGCCGAAGTGAAGATCACCGAAGAGAAAAAAGTGTCGGTCGGCGATCATTTGATGACGCTCGTGCCGAAAAACATGACAAACAACCCGTCACAGCAAATGCGGTGAGCCGTAGCACATTTGGGGCGCTGCCCCAAACCCCGCTTAGGAACCTTTTTGAAAAAAGGTTCCTAAGAACCTTCAACAACTTTATTTAAGCCCCGCAAATACTTGCGGGGCTCAGACTGATGACAAAACTTCACTTTCAAAACTCGAAGCGACAAAACAGATTGATTTATTGAAGTTTTTGATGGTTTTTAGGGGACTTTTATAAAAAAGTACCCTAAATGGGGCTTGAGGCAAAGCCCCATTACGATTTTGTCTGCAATCTTGTTTAGAGTTGCGGAATTTGGACTATTCCGATCGCTTCAATAGCGCTCGAAATGGCACTTTTCACGCTCGATCTCCCCAAACGGGTGAGGTGCGGGCATCTCCTTCACCCTGCCGAGCGAGAGGATGCCGACGATTCGATAGCGCGTGGGAATGGCGAGCACTTGCTTCACATAATCCTCCGAATCGCCGCCCTGCGCCGTCTTGCGGTTGCGACACTGTACCCAACAGCTGCCTACACCGAGGTCGGTCGCCGCGAGGTGGAGATAGGTCAGCATGATCGAGGCATCCTCGATCCAGACGTCCGACTTTTCACTGTCTGCAATCACCACGATCGCGGCGGCGGCATCGCTCAGCATCGCCGAGCCCGTCGCCTTTGCTTTTGCGAGCTCTGCGAGCGTTTCTTTGCGCTGCACGGTGATCAGCTCGCAGGGCTTTTTGTTTCGGCTGGTGGGTGCAAGCCCGCCTGCCGCAAGGAGCTTATCAAGCGTCGCCTCATCGATCGGCTCGCCCGTATAGCTCCGCACGCTTCTGCGCTTTTGCATAGTCTCAAATAATCCCAAACCATTCTCCGTATATCCATTTTAGAAAAAGGCTGTTTCAATGCGAAAAATGCGTCGAAACAGCCTTGTTTTTACTTGTTCAGCACGTCGATGAGGATCGCGATGCCCTCGTCGAGCTCTTCCTTGGTGATGTTGAGCGGGGGAAGCAGGCGGACGATGTCGCTGCCTGCCGAGAGGACCAAGAGTCCCTTCTCGCTTGCCGCCTTGACGTAGTCGAAGGGCGCGCCTTCTACCACAAAGCCCATCATGAGACCTCTGCCTCTGGTGCCTTTGACCGCCTTGGGCGATGCCGCCATGACTGCCTCACGCAGATAATTGCCCTTTTCGGTGACCTCCGCGAGAAATTCGGGGGTACCCACCTTATCCATGACCACGCAAGCGCCTGCGCAGACGACGGGATTGCCGCCGAAGGTCGAGCCGTGCATCCCCTTGCCGATGGTGTCAGCGCACTTCTCGGCGCAAACGAACGCACCGATCGGCAGACCGCCGCCCAGTCCCTTTGCGAGGGTGAGCACGTCAGGCTTGACGCCGCTGTGCTGATGCGCAAAGAGCTTGCCCGTTCTGCCGACGCCGCACTGCACCTCGTCGAAGATGAGGAGAATATCGCGCGCATCGCAGAAGGCTCTGAGTGCCTTCAGATAGTCGTCCTCGAGCGGGTAAACGCCGCCCTCGCCCATGACGGGCTCGACCATGATCGCGCAGACCGTGTCGTCGCAGACCTCCTCGAGCGCCGCCATATCGCCCGCGGGGGCGTAGGCAAAGCCCGTCGGAAAGGGCTCGAACCATTGGTGGAATTTATCCTGACCGGTCGCCATGAGAGTATTCATGGTGCGTCCGTGGAAGGAGTTTCTCAGCGTGACGATCGTGCCTCTGCCGCTGCCGTAGTGATCGAAGGAGTACTTGCGTGCAACCTTGATCGCACCCTCGTTTGACTCAGCGCCCGAGTTACCGAAGAAGACACGGGCAAGCCCGCTGCCTTCAATAATCTTCTGCGCAAGCTTTGCCACAGGCTCGGTGTAGTAATAGTTTGAGCAGTGCTGGAGCTTGCCGAGCTGGTCAGCTACGGCGCTCATCCACTCGTCGTCGCAGAGACCGAGTGCGTTTACGCCGATGCCGCTCGTGAAGTCGATGTATTTCTTTCCGTCGGCATCGTACCAGGTCGAGCCCTTGCCGTGATCGGGCACGATCGGCAGTCTGCCGTAGCTTTGCAGAACGTAGCCGTCGTGCAGAGCGATGATTTCCTGATTGTTCATGATGTTACCTCTGATCAGCTTCTGTAGTCGCCGTTGATGTGGACGTATTCGTAGGTGAGGTCACAGCCCCATGCGGTCGCCGATGCGTCTCCGCAGTTCATGTTGACGTCGATGTAGATTTCCTTCTCGGTGAGCACTTTTTTGGCGAAATCTTCGTCAAACTCGATGCCTCTGCCGTTTTTGCAAACCGGGAATGCACCCGCAACCGAGCGGAATGCAACGTCCACCTTGTCGGGGTCGAAATCTGCGCCCGAGTAGCCGAGTGCGCAGAGCACACGCCCCCAGTTGGCATCCGCGCCGAACATCGCCGCCTTGACGAGCGAGGAACGGATGACCGATTTTGCCAGCACCTTTGCGCCTGCCTTGTCGGCATAGCCCGAAACGGTGCATTCGAGCAGCTTGGTCGCACCTTCGCCGTCTGCGGCGATGGCGATCGCCATATGGCGGCAGAGGGTGAGAAGTGCCTCGGCGAAGGCAGTATATGCGTCGTTTTCGCTGTCGATGAGGGTATTTTCCGCCATGCCCGATGCGAGCACGGTGACCATATCGTTGGTCGAAGTGTCGCGGTCTACGCTGACCATGTTGAAGGTGTCTACGATCGCCGCCGAGAGCGCCTTTGGGAGCATAGCCGAGCTGATCGCCGCATCGGTGGTGATAAAGCCGAGCATGGTCGCCATGTTGGGCTCGATCATGCCGCTTCCCTTGCAGATGCCGCCGAGGTGGATGGTTTTGCCCTCAAACTCGTATTCGAAGGCGAATTCCTTCTTCTTGGTATCGGTGGTGAGGATGGCATTTGCCGCTGCGTCTGCCGCTTCGACGCTGTTAGCAAGCGAAGCTTTGAGCGAATCAAGTGCACCGAGGATGGGTTCGGTGGGGAGCGGTACGCCGATGACCCCCGTCGAAGCGACGATCACGTCGTCCGCCTTGATACCGAGCTTCTCCGCAACTGCCTCACAGCAGGCGTTTGCCTTATCGTAGCCGTCCGAGTTGCAGGTGTTGGCATTGCCGCTGTTGCAGATGACCGCCTGCGCCACGCCGTTGGCAAGATGCGCCTTGGTCACGCCTACGGGTGCGGCAAAAACCTTATTCTGCGTGTACACGCCCGCCGCGGTACAGCTCTTCTCGCAGTAGATCATTGCGAGGTCGTATTTACTGGTGTTTTTCCGAATGCCGCAGTGCAGTCCCGCCGCGCTGAATCCCTTCGCCGCGCACACACCGCCGCTGATCGCTTTGATAGTCATAGATTTTATCCTTTCTATATTGGGGCTCCGCCCCAAACCCCGCCAAGGGCTCTGCCCTTGAATCCCGCCAGAAACTTTTTGAAAAAAGTTTCTGGACTTCAAAAACTTTTAGGGAATAATTATATATACTAACAAATTAGAAATGCACTAGCCAAGGAAGAGGGAGGGGAGCTCGAGGAGAGGAGCACTTCGCTTTGCGAAGTGCGAAAACTTCGGCGTTTGAGTGATGGTCAGCACTTCACGCAAGCGTGAAGTGCGCGACGTTTGCCTTCGGCAAAGTCGGTCTCCCCTCTCGTTTTCACTGACAAGCTCTTTTCTTAAAAAGCAGGCGGGATCATGCCCAGCCCCGTGTCCTCACTAAGCCCCATGCGCAGGTTCATATTCTGGATCGCCTGTCCTGCCGCACCCTTGACCATATTGTCGATGACCGACGAGACGATCAGCGTGCCCGTGCGCTCATCGCAGTGGAGCGAGATGTCGCAATAATTCGACATCCGCACGTTCTTGAGATTGGCGTAGCTGCCCTTGGGCTGTACTCGCACGAAGGTCTCGTCCTTGTAGTAAGCTTTGTAAGCCTCATAAATGCTGTCGAAATCGACCTTCATCTTGCAGTAAACGCTCGATTCGATGCCTCGGTTGAGGGGGAGCAGGTGGGGCACGAAGGTAACCTTCACCTCTTCGCCTGCCAGTCCGCTGAGCGTCTGCTCGATCTCGGGGGTATGTCTGTGGATGCCCGCCTTGTACGCAGCGAACGCCTCGTTGGTGTCGGGGTAGTGCGTGCCCTGCGTCAGTCCGCGCCCTGCGCCCGTCACGCCCGACTTGGAATCGATAATGATCGGCGAAGTCTCGATCAGACCGCCCTTCAGTGCGGGTGCGAGTGCCAATGCGATCGAGGTGGGATAGCAGCCCGGGTTGGCGATCACGTTCTGATCGCTCACCAGTGCTCTGTGCAGTTCGGGGATGCAGTAGACTGAATGTTTATGCAATTCGGGGTATGCGTAGGATTTCTGATACCACTTCCGGTAGTCCGCTTCATCGGTCAGGCGGAAGTCTGCGCCGAGATCGATGAGCAGGGCGTTATTCTTTTCGCACACTTCGGCTAGCGGCTCGGACAGTCCGTGCGGAAGCGCCGCGAAGACTGCGTCGCATTTTACTGCCATTTCATCGGCATTTTCGAGCGGCATATCGCAGATCTCGGCGAGATTCGGGTAGATCTCCGACATTTTCTTTCCTTCATAGGAGACTGACGAAAGTGCGGTCAGCTCTGCGGCGGGATGGGTGATGAGAAGGCGAACCAGCTCCGCACCGGCATATCCGGTCGCACCGATGATGCCTACCTTGATTTTTTCCATACGATCCTCTGTTCTGATGTTCTCTATAGTATTTTCCCATGTGGGGATAAGTGTTATTATACAACATCTTTTTGCAAATTGCAAGAGGAAAATTGAATATTTATGCAAAATTCGCGCATTTTATATTTATGCAACGTATTGAATATTTATACATTTCGAATGCAATAGCCCTTCAGCCGCTCAGCAAACTGCCCGAACGGCTGTCACACCGTTCGGGCAGAGGGGACGTTTACTGCAAAGTGAGCTCGTAGAAGCCTGCCAGCAGGAAGGTGGTGGCTACACCGGAAGGCTGCAGGACCTGCGTCTTATTCCTCAGGTTTACGTCGGGATTGTTCTTTCCGGGCTCATATCTTTCTTCCCAGTCGCCCGAGCAGAAATAGGGATCATAATAGCCTGTTATCGTATCCGTCCGCACGTATTTGCCGTAAATATCGTAGGTATCAAAGGTATAATTGCGCGTCTTCCGTTCATCCTCGAGCACCGACAGCAGCTTATCCATTGCCGTCGTCTTCTTGGCGTCGTCTACGATATAGTACATCTCGAAGCCGCGTACCAGCCAGCCGATACACCATGCGCGATAGATCGGGTTGCCGTTCATCGTGGTATTCGAGCCGCTGCCTCTGAACATATGGTTGATGGTTGCATTCCATACGGCGGTGGTCTCGTCGAGGTACTTCTTGTCGCCCGTGATCCTGTAAAGCAGAGCGCCTGCCGCCATGGGCGTACCCTGGTTGTAGGCAGCTTTCCATGAGTTGATCGAGCCGTCGATGTTGATCGCATCGTGATAGAGGTTATTGTCGAGCATCACGTCGCGCAGCCAATCATAGATCCTGATGCCTTTGTCAAGGTATTCCTTCTTACCCGTGAGCTCGTAGGCACGCAGGAAGGCGATGGCGATCGGACCGTTCGCACAGGTATTCTTGCTCTGGTAGGTCTTATCCCAGTAGATGCCGCCGCCGAGTTTATCATCCCAACCCGTCCAGAAGAACACGAGCGATTCTTCTCCCAGCTCGAGGTAGCGCTCGTCGCCGAGCAGATCGTATGCGTTGAGATACTGCAGGCAGACCCATGCGTCGTCGTCATAGTAGTAGTCGCGTGTGCTGTAAGCAACGGCGTTATAGTAGACTACCTCATAGGTGCCTGTCGTCGAAGTGATCGTATCTTCCACGCGGTAAACGCCGGGAAGTCCGTTGTTGAGCAGGTCGATGTAGGTCGAGTAAATGTAGGGATCGTCGGGGCAGGCACGGTAGGCTTCTGCGACTGCTTCCAAGAAGCTGGTGGCGGGCCAGAGGGTGGTGGCACCGGTAGCCCCCGGCTGTTCACCGACACGGTGGGTATCGCGGTTATAGTAGTCATCGATCATGCGTTTAACGAGGTCAATACCCACGGTCATGTTTGCCGAATCGTCGAGCTTGTCGGCAGAAAACTGATTCTCGAGCGCGCGCGTCTGAGGCACCTCGTCGGTGTAGAGGGTGATCTCCGACATCTGGGTCATGCCTTCGGTCGGTGCCTTGAGCGTGAAGCGGAAGTACTGATACTTGCCTTCTTCAATGGCATAGAGCGTTTCGTAGTAGTTTTCCCGAGGGATATTGCCATTCGACACGTCCGAAACGGTCGTCCAGTTTTTGCCGTTCGCCGACGCTTCAAGCGTCCATGCGATGGGACGGCGGTCATACTGCTGAGTATCGTTTGCGGTCACGATCGAATAGCCATAGATCATCGCCGCTTTATCAAGCTTCCACTCGATGGTATAACCGACATTATTGGTACAAAGCTTGGTATAGGGTGCGCTGTCAAAGAGGCTTGCCGCAGTTTCTCCGTCATTGAAACCGCCTGCCGTGCTGCTCACCAGCGTCACGCGCGATGCATTATCGACCTGGAAAAGGTTATAGAGCGTGGGCTCAAGCTTGGCGGTCGGGCGTGTGTCCTTCGTCCGACAGGTCACGCAGGTACGGGTATCTTCCCCTTCTTCACTGACCGTAGGCGCTTTCGTTTCTCCCCATGCCGTCCATCTGTGATTGCCCGTAGCGGCAATCTTGCGTGTTTCCGCTTCACCGCAGGCACAGGTGCGCTTTTCACTGCCTTCAGTTCCGCAGTTTGCGGCTGTGACGGTCGTCCATGCGCCGTAGCTGTGGCTGTGCGGTGCGGTCGTCACCGGCTTCTCGGTCGTCACGGGCGGCTTGGTAGTCGTCTGAGGAGGGGTAGTGAGCGGCTCGGTGACGGGTACATCGGTGATCGGGGCATCGGTAGTGGGCGTGGCTGTGGCTGGTGTGTCGGTAGCGGTTACGGCTGTGACAGGGTCATCGGTGGCAGGGACAGTCGTCAGCGTATCGGTAGGGATCGTCGGCTCTGCCGTCGTGGTCGCGGCGGTGGGGGTAACGGTGCTTATCATCTGTGAGGAGGTCGCCGATCCGACCGTGTCGGTTGCCGACGCACAGGCAGGCAGGAGCATCGCAAGCGCCAACAATAATGCGGTGAATTTTTTCATACATAACTCCTTTTGGCCAGAAATTACAGTTATCTGTCTTTATCATACACCATAATCAGCAAAATGTCAATAAGAAATAAGCCCAAAAAGCCCTTTTGCACCAATTCAAAAGAGGAACTTCGGTCGGGAGCATCGCAAGCGCCAACAATAATGCGGTGAATTTTTTCATACATAACTCCTTTTGGCCAGAAATTACAGTTATCTGTCTTTATCATACACCATAATCAGCAAAATGTCAATAAGAAATAAGCCCAAAAAGCCCTTTTGCACCAATTCAAAAGAGGAACTTCGGTCGGGGTGCTGTCCGCAAAGTCACTTAAAACAGAGTGGTGTTGACAGAATGCGCAAAATCAAAAGGCTCCCTTGTGCAATGGGAGCTGTCGAGCCGTCAGGCGAGACTGAGGGATTGGCGAACCATGCGATCAATATGGGTACATACACCCGTGAAGTTTTGC
>CAYRQA010000021.1:0-18530 GCA_964426285.1 uncultured Lachnospiraceae bacterium
CCTTCCTACCCCATTCCTTGGCTCTCGACAGCACTAAATTATACTTTCATCGACAGCTCTGCAGGGCAAGTATTTGCCCTGCTTTAATAAGGTTCTTGGCGGGGTGCAGGGGCAGAGCCCCTGCCGGTTTTTTTGGGGAGCCCCAAATACATCAAATCCTCCCATGGCTGATGAGGAGGTTTTTGCCTTTGATGACGATGAGGGCGTAGGTGTAGGCGCTGCTGAGGCTGCCGGGGTTGACGAGGTAGAAGGGGCGGGGTTCGTCTTCGCCGTGGTATTCGATGAGGGGGGTGTGGGTGTGTCCGAAGAGGATGACATCGGCGGACTGCTCGCGTCCGCGAATTTTCAGGAGAGTGTCGGAGAATTTCACCTGCTGGAGATGTCCGTGGGTCATGTAAACATTAAATTCGCCGAAGCTGACCAGCCGCTCGAGCGGAAGGTCAGAGCCGAGGTCGCAGTTGCCCTTGACGCCGATGTGCGGCAGACCCATGGCGGTGCAGAGCGCCTCAAATTCGGATGCGCCGTCGCCGAGATGCAGGTAGCAGTCGGCATTCGGGTGCATCGAGATCACCTCACGCATTCCGTAGGTGATGCCGTGGGTGTCCGAAAAAACGATCAGCTTGATGGTATCGGTATTTTTCATGTTTTGCCGCTTCCTTTGGTCAAATAGATTTGCAGTGGCGCACCAAATGCGCCAAGCCGCATAGATTGACAGTAACATCACCTGAAATGAGGTATGATCTATGCAACTGGATCCCAAACAGTTAAAAGCACTTGCAGAGGTGGACGATAACCGCTTCTCGGCGATGCTCTATACAGCGGCGCTGGCGGTGGGACTGCCGCCCGAACAGGCGAAGGCAGCCGCCAACAATGCTCCCGCCTTCAAAAAAATGCTCCGAAATGCATCGAAAGACGACCTTGCAAAGCTTCAGCAAAAGCTGCAGGGCTCGCCCTCCGACCTGCTCAGACAGCTTGGAGGTATCGACCATGAGTGAAAATGCACTGCCGCTCGGTAATATTCTGAACAGCCTGATGGAGCATCCCGAAATGCTCCATCAGGCGATGAGCATTGCGGGTTCGCTTGCGTCGTCGGGCGTCCTCGACAATCTTATGAATACGCCGACCGATGGGGGAGGGCAGACTGCTTCGGCGAATGCCTATGGCGCACCTCGGAACGGTTCGCCCGATCTGTCGTCAGTCGGCAATCTGCTCGCGGGGCTGATGAAGGGGAGCGCTGCGGGCGAGGGCAAAGGTGAGGAGGCTCGCGCTCGGGAGGAATACCGCTCGTCTGCCCAATCGATGAACGGCCGACCCGATGGTGCATCGCATGGGGAGGAGAAAGCCTTTTCGGGGAATTTTTTGAATGATAAGCAGGCACAGCGCCCGCACAATCAAGCCTCTCACCATCAGAATCCGCAGGTCGGACATACAGAGCGCATCCGACTGCTTCAGTCGCTCCGACCTTTTCTCCCCTGCGATAAACAGGAAAAAATCGATTTTGTCATCAAATTGTTGGGACTTCTCGAGGCTGCCGAGCGAATGGGGCTCGGGAAGCTCTTTTGAAAGGGGAAATATGCGATATGTACAGCCGAAAATACATCAGACCCGCCATGGCGGCAGGGGGCGCTCCCTCCGAACGGTTGAGCCCGCCGCCCGATTACGCAGGCGTCGCTTTTCGAAGCGCCGATGCGCGCAATCGGCAGGATTTCCCCGAAACGGTCATTCCCGCCGTCGGGGCGGGGAGTGGCGTTGATGCCGCCGGACCGATCGGTCTGCCCTCCGAGCCGAGCTATTTGCAATCGGACGACACGGAGGGGATAAATGAAGCGTTTGCGGCAGAGGTGAGCGAAGAGGGAATGTCCGACGGCTTTGCCGAAGAAGGGATGCCGATCCCTCCCGAGCCAATCGAAGCGCCGCAAGTAATGCCCGATCTGCCAGACCAGCCGCCCGATGATAATTGGGGGGCGGCTGCGCAAGATGCCCCCTCGTCTCAGCAGAGCGAAGGTGAATCTGCTCCCCCTTCGACGACGGAGGAGGGCGAGGGGAGCGCAGCATCCTCTCCGATCGATTGGCTGCGTGAACTGAAAATGGAGGATTTTCTCCTGCTTTGGCTGCTGCTCGTGCTGCTCTACGGTCAATCAAATGAGGAAATCGATCTTTTGCTCGGCTTACTGCTTTTTGCGGGCAGGTAAGCGGTCGCCGAGCAGCAGCTTCAGCATCGAGAGGAGCGGGCGCAGGTTGAGGGCGATGAGCAGGATAAGCAGTACGCCCTCGACCGCGATCCAACCGGGGAAGCCAAGCATGATCACCGCCGTCTGCGCAAGCAGGATCACCGTATTGAGCACCGTTTTGCCGATGTGGAGGTTGAAGGGCATGATCTTGCCGACGCTGATCGCGCGCAAGATATAGGAAACGACGAAGCTCGCCAGTGTCGCGATCGCGGCACCGAGCGCACCGAGCTTGGTGGGGATGAGCAGGAGATTGAGTACCACGTTCACTACCGCACCTGCCAGCGAGGTGAGGAGGGAGTACATCGACTTCTTCTCGGCAATATACAGACTGCCGAGGAAAGAAACCAGGTTGAAAAAGACCATGGCTACGGTCAGTACGGGGATATAGATCCACGCATCGCGGAAATCCGCGGCGAACATGAACCATGTGATGACTTTGGTGAAGGCGATAATGCTGCCCGCTAAAATGAAAATGAGCGACGAAAAGGATTCCATGACCCTTTCGTAGAAGATAGCGCCGTCTCCCGAGTCCTTTTCGTCTACCGCACTGTTGCGCCATGCGTTGACGAATATGCCCGACAGCACCATGAGCAGGGTGGGGATCTTGTAGGAAGCCGAGTACAATCCGTTGACGCTGTCGCCGAGGAAGGCGGTGACCATGTAGCGGTCGGAGACGTTGGTGACCCACCAGAAGATCGAGGCGGGGATCATCGGGATGCAATATTTCAGCATATCCTTGACGGTCGCCCATGAAACGGCGCGGATATCGATGTCCTTCCAGAGCTTCGCCGCCACGATCATGAAGATCATCGACAAAAAGTCTGCCACTGCCACCGACAGGACGTAGCCTACGTAGGACAGGTTGAGGGGGAGGAGGAAGATGATGTTGCAGAGAATGGTGAGGGCGGTGTTGATCAGCCCTTGCAGGGCATAGAGCTTGAACATTCCCTTGGCGCGCAGGTATTGCGAGCAAATGGTATGGAGGATCGAGCAGATGACGTAGGTCACGACCAGCCATTCGCGCCCTTGCATATAGGGAATGGCGCAGAGAATGGGGATGACCAGCGAAAAGAGCAGTGAGCCTGCCGCGAAGACGACGAAGCCAGAGGTGAATACGTCTTTTCGGCTATATTGCTTGTCCATGCCGAAGCGGAAGACTGCGTCGCCGATCCCGAGCGAAATGATCGGGATGAGCAGGGTCGCGGTTTCTGTAATATTGGAGGCGATCGAATAGTCGCTCTGGGTCATGACCGAGGTGTAAAGTCTGACCAACAGGTAGACCAGTATCTTCGAGCCGAGCTGTCCGATGCCGATGATCGCCGTATTGCCGACCAGTTTTTTGTATCGTTTGGTGGATTCTGCCATAGTTTCGTTCCCTTTCGTAATACATATTAGTGTATCACATTTTTGCGCCGTTTACAAGCGTTTGAAGGTAAATTTTGTTACCAAAAGGGAAACTTTCCGACAGCAGCAGGCTGAGGGAGGGGCAATGTTTTTAATGCGAACGAAAAAATCCCCGTTCGCGGACGGGGATCAAGCTTGTCGACAAAGTACAATTCAGAGATGCCGAGAGCCAAGGAAAAGGGAGGGAGGATCACTTCGCCGCAGGCGAAGTGATCTCCTCATCGGGCTCTCCGCCAACTTTCTTGGCTCTCGACTTCCTGAAATGATACTTTGTAAACAAAAAATCGCGCGGCAAGCATTTGCCGCGCTTATATAAAGTTTTAGGAGGTTCTTAGGGACCCTTTTCCAAAAGGGCCCCTAAGCGGGTTCCAAGGGCAGCGCCCTTGGCGGGTTCGGGCATAGCCCGGCGCCCCGAAAGACCTCACATACCCAGTGCAGCTGCGCCGATGATGCCGGCGTCGTTGCCGAGGGCGGCTTTCACGATCTTGGTCTGTTTTTCGGAGTTGCGGGCGAAGTTTTCAACCGCTGCCTGCTCACGAAGCGGTACGAAGAGGGTGTCGCCCTCGTTGCAAACACCGCCGCCGATGCAGATGATCTCGGGCTGGAAGATGTTCACGATGTTCGCGATCCCGCAAGCGAGGTAGGAGATGTACTCATCGCAAACCTCTTTGCCCGCCTTGTCGCCATTCAGCTTCATTGCATTGAAGGCAGTACGTCCGCTGATCTTGTCGAGATCGTTCTCGACCATTTCCCACATCACGGTGTCCTTGGTCGCTTCCATCTTCTCGCGGGTCATTTTAATCAGGCCCGTAGCCGAGGAGTATGCTTCCCAGCAGCCTTTTCTGCCGCAGGTGCAGGGCTTGCCGCCCTTTTCGATGACGATGTGACCGAGCTCAGCGCCTGCATGGTTGAAGCCCGAGTAGATCTTGCCGTCGATGACGATGCCGCCGCCGACACCCGTTCCGAGCGTGACCATAACAGCCGAGGATGCACCCTTTGCGGCGCCTGCCAGCGTTTCACCGAGTGCGGCTGCGTTGGCGTCGTTGTCCATGAAGATCTTGTCAAATCCGAGGAATTCGGCGAGCTTTTCTGCCATGGGGTAGTCACGCATGGGGATGTTGTTGGAGAATTCGACCACGCCGCTCTCGCTGTTGACCGTGCCGGGCGATGCGATGCCGCAAGCGGCAACGTCGGAGAGTGCAATGCCGCACTCCTCGCACAGTTTCAGACAGAGATCTGCCATATCCTTCACGATCTCGTCGGTGGGACGGGTCGCAAGTGTAGGTGTGCTCGCCTTTTTGACGATGCTCAGATTCTCATCTACAAGTCCGACGGCAATGTTGGTGCCGCCAAGGTCAATGCCTAAGTAATACATTTGAAAGCCCTCGCTTTTCGATATTTTTTATGATTCTGTGTCGGTTTCCGATGGGTAAGCCGCCTCGAGCAGCTCGTTCATGCGTGCCTGCCTGCCGCCCAGATAGAGCCAGCCGCAGAGCGTCTCGAAGCCGGTCGCATAGCGATATTCCATCACCTGCGCCCGTTTGGGCACCGACCCGCAATGGCTGTTTCGTCCGCGGCGAAAGACTGCCTCTTCCGCTTCGTCGAGCATCGGCAGAATGCGCCGCACTGCTTCGGACTGCGCGGAAGCCCGCACATAATCGGTCGCCAGCTTGTTAAGTCTTCCCGCGCCGGCATATCCCTTCTCGATCAGGTGCAAGCGCACCCACAGCTCAATGGCGGCATCGCCGAGATATGCAAGCTCTGCCGTTCCGATCTGTCCTAAATCCGAGCGTTCCACGCGCCACACCTCACAGAATCATCCTTAGCTGATATTGTAGCATTTTTCCACGCACTTGTCAATACCCAAACCCATTTGCGCACGAAAAAGCAGGTCTCGAACAGAGACCTGCATATTTCCTTATGAATGGATCGGACGACCGATTGCCGATTATTCAGCGTCGGGGGTTGCGGTAGTGGTATCACCTTCGACGGTAGTGGTCGAGGGTGTCTCGGTAGTGGTCGAGGGTGTCTCGGTAGTGGTGGTAGCGGTCGTAGTGGTTACCGTGGTGTTCTGTGCGTCGGAAAGCGCCGCGTCAACATCGCCGTAATTGGGACGTGCCTTATCGAACTGTACGATGTACATAACCAGCACGAGTACAACGAAAACGATGGCAACGATCATCGTGAGCTTGTTGAGCTTGAGGTCTCTTTCTCTGCCCTTGGATTTGCCGAAAAAGGTTTCTGCGCTGCCTGCGATAACGCCCGAGTGACGTGCGTTCTTGCTGCTCTGTCCGAGCACGACCAGCGTGATCACCAGCGCTGCCGCGATCAGCAGAATGCCGATAACAATGCCTAATACTTCCATGTGTTTCATCCTCCGTGATAGTTTGCCGATCGGAATCCTTCCTTGCGTCGGCAGCTGTAAATTTACAATGTGTGATTAAAGTCGTCAACCGTTTAGCGCACTTGTTTAAAGCGGTCAGTGCGGTTCAAACAGCCTTCCCCAACGGGAGCTGAAGAAACGATTGCCGTATCTTCAATCGATTTAAAGACCGCCCGAGCGTTCGGGCCGGGCTGGTGGGCCATCAGGGATTCGAACCCCGGACCAACCGGTTATGAGCCGGTAGCTCTGACCAACTGAGCTAATGGCCCTTAAATGTTCAAGGCAAGAGATAGTATAACATATTCTCCCATCTTTGTCAAGTCGAAATTTTCATTTTTTATTGACAAAAAGGGAAAAAAATATTATGATAGAGGTAAATGAAGAGGTTTTTCCTCTATTTTCCGATTTGGAGGTAATCGTATGAACGAAACTTATTCGGTCAGTCTCGCGTCGATCATCGACGAAATGGGACTTGAGGTGCTCTATATGCCCGAGGATACCGACGTACAGGTCTCCTGCATGGACGTCAATCGTCCCGGTCTGCCGCTCGCAGGCTTCTTTGACCATTTTGAGGCGCAACGCATCCAGATCATCGGCAACGTCGAACATCTCTATCTTGCCAGCCTGCCGATCGAAGAAGCCGAAAAACGGCTGCGTGATTTTTACGCCAGAAAGCCGGTCGCCGTCGTCTTCGCACGCGGCAGAGATTGCTCCGAGGCAAGTATGCAGCTCTCCAGAGAATACGAGGTGCCGCTCCTTCGAACCGCACTTCCGACCTCTGAATTCATGTCTGCGCTCATCGGCTCGCTGAGCGTATCGCTTGCCCCCCGAATCACCCGCCACGGTGTTTTCGTCGAGATCTACGGCGAGGGTGTGCTCATCCTCGGCGACAGCGGCATCGGTAAGAGTGAGACTGCCATTGAGCTGGTCAAGCGCGGTCACCGTCTGATTGCCGACGACGCGGTCGAGATCAAGAAGGTATCGGCAAAATCGCTGGTCGGCACTGCGCCCGAGATCATTCGCCACTATATCGAGCTGCGCGGCATCGGCATCGTCGACGTGCGCCGTATCTTCGGTATGGGTTCGGTCAAAATGAGCGAGAAGATCGACCTTGTGGTCGAGCTCGAGCCTTGGATCGCGGGTAAGGACTACGACCGTTTCGGGCTTGAGACCGAGAAGGTCGACATCATGGGCATTGAGGTCACCAAGCTGACCATCCCCGTCCAGCCCGGTCGAAATCTCGCCGTCATTCTCGAGATCGCCGCCATGAACCACAGACAGAAAAAGATGGGCTACAACACGGCAGAAGAGTTCAATAAGCGGTTGATGGAATCCTACGGTATGTAAGAGGTGCGCCATGCAATACAAGCCGCACAAGCAGTACCGTCATACGCTGGTCATAGGCGGCGTACTGCTCACCGTCGCACTCTGCTTTGCCCTCTTTGCGAGTATGGGATGGGGCTATCTCCTGCTGAATCAGCTCGGCACCGTCGGTTCGCTCACGGCACTCATTTTCTTGGCTGTATGTTATATTCTGACCGAGTATATCTACCTTTTCCCCGACAAAAACGAGGGCGTTTTAGAGGTCAAGCGCATCTCGGGCAGACTTCCGTGCACCCTCGCACGCATCGAAATCTCCGCCGATGACGTCATTCTCCCTTACACCAAGGAGCTGAGACGTACGCAGAAGCTCGAGCAGTTCGAAAACGCTTGCGCCAGTCTCTTTCCCGAGGAGAGCTACGTCTATATTTGTGTAATAGACGGAAAAAAGGTCGGCATCCGATTAGAGTGCAAGGCAGATTTCGTGGAGCTGCTCGAAGGGGCGATCGAACGAAAGAAGCAATCGCCTCACTATTGGGATGCACCCATCCCCGATGAGGATTGATTTGGGGCGCTGTCCTCCGCTCGGTATCTTGCTTAGGGAACTTTTTGAAAAAAGTCCCCTAAGAACCCTCAAAAACTTTATGAAAGCGCCGCAAATACTTGCGGCGCTCTTTTGTTGACAAGGTCTGTAAATTTGAATTATATTGGAAAAGTGAGCGAATCGTTGTAGGGGAGGGGTCTCCCCTCCCGCAATCATCTGCAATGGCGGTTATTCATTTTACCAATATGGTTTTACTTGCCGTCCTTTTTCTTCTCCGTCAGAGAGCTTTATTCAAATACGACGATCTCGGTGAGGAGAGGGATCAGCTTGTAGAACTTGTACTGGGTAACCAGATAGTCCTTGCCGAAAATGTCCTCGAGCATCTGTTCATCGGTAATGCCGCAGTTGACCACATAGTAGTAGAGGTTGGCTTCAAAGTCGTCTGCACGAGCAGTGAGATATTCGTCCTGTGTCAGCGTGATGCCGAAGTGTTTGATGAGATATTCGATTTTCATGCGTTCGCCGACCGTACTCTTAGCGTTTGCATAGGCATTGTCATACTGTTCGTCATAGACCGCCTTCGATTCTTCGTCTGTGAGTGCTTCATCATAGTTCGACGCAATATAAATAGCCACATAGTCGTCGATCGCGTTGTTCATTGCCTCCTCGGGATAATCCTTGACGGTGATGGCATCGAGTACGGCGGTATAGGCGAGATTTTCTTTGTAGAAGGTGTTGATATATTCCTGCAGATCGCTGATGGTCGTGTACTGTTTGCCGGTATATTCGGAGATCATTTCATCGGTCAGCTCGGGAAGAGTGCCCTTTTGGAGGCTATTGATCCTAACGTCGAATTTTACCACTGTGCCGTTCAGCTCCTCCGAGCCGTAATTATCGGGGAAGGTGACCGTGATGGTGCGGGTCTCGCCGACCTTCGCACCGATCAGCTGTTCTTCAAAGCCGAGGTTGTTCTTTTCGGGGTGCTCCTCGCTTTCATATGCACCGATGAAGCTACCCGAGCCGAGCACCAGATCGTAGCCGTCCAGCAAGTTGCCCTGTTCGTCGTAGTTGAAGTTGGACATGCCTGCCAGCGTACTTTCGCTGAGGACGATGTCGTCGGATGCCGCATAGCCCTTATAGTGGATATTTACTTGGTCGACAAGAGCGGCAACGTCGTTTTCACTCGCGTCGGTGAGGATGACGTTATCATAGCGGATCGCATCGGCATAGGATGTCCAGACTTCGTCCAGCTCGGCAAGCGATGCTTTGATCGATGAGAGCTCGGGAATGTCGAGGTATTGCGCGAAGTCGATGTCGTAGTTTTCGGAGGTGAGGAGGGTGTCACCGGGGATCTCGGGGGCGGTAGTAGTATCGGTAGTGGTGGTGGCGGGCTCGTCCGACCCGCTGTCAGAGCAAGCGGCTGCTGTCGTCAGCAGTGCGGCGAGCAGCAAAAGTGCAGTGATTTTCTTCATAATTGTCCTTTCTCATGCCAAAACAAGTGCGATTTGGCGGTGATGTGCAGTTTTTTGCAACAACTGTCCCTATCATACCACACAAATGTGAAGAAATCAACTTTTGACGCGAAATGTTCACAAAAAAATCAGAATCGAATTGGAATTGAATTGGAGGAACTTCTTGAAAGAAGTTCCTCCAAACCTCCTCAAGAACTTTTGAAAAGCCGACGAATACTCGTCGGCTTGGAAATGCGATGAATAACGCTCCGAATGAAGGATTTCAGTAATCCGACATTCGGAGCGAAATGCATATCCAGCCCCGCAAGTATTTGCGGGGCTTTATAAAAGTTCTTTGCGTCGCTTTCTTTCAAGAAAGCGACCGGGGTGCAGGGGCAGAGCCCCTGCCGTAGCCTTATTCCTCAATAGCCGCCTTTTGGGTGTTGATGGCGTGGAAGATGGCGGGGTCGAACTTGAACTGACGGTCGTAGGACATCAAACCGTTCTGTTCCTGTTCTACGTCATAGAGCTGAGTGTAGCAGAATGCGCAACAGTCGGGGTTCTTGAGCATGGCCTCGGTCAGACCCTTGTAGCGTCCGATGAACTCTTCCTCGGTCTTGGGTGCGTTGCCGTAGCCCCATGCGCCGCTGCCGAGCGACCAGCCGATTCCGCCGTATTCGGAGATAAAGAAGGGCTGACCGTACCACTTCTGGCGGTCCTTGAAGGTCTCGTGAACGCCCTTGCCGTTGTTGGCGGTGTAGCTTTCGACGTTCTGGTCATAGTCGTGGATGTCGTAGATATCGGTGTAAGGTCCGACGTGGAAGTTGCCCGAGGTGTCGATGACGGGACGGGTGGGGTCCATTGCCTTGGTGACCTGCCAGCAGAGCTTGATCAGATCGTCCGACTGACGTCTGCCATCCACATCCCACGTTTCGTTGAAGGGGCACCAGCCGATGACAGAAGGATGGTTGAAGTCGCGCTCCACGAAGGTCATCCATTCGGGCAGCCAGTTGCGGATCTCGGTGAGATCCCATGTGGTCAGACCCCAGTTGCCGTGCTCGCCCCATACGAGGTAGCCGAGCTTGTCTGCCCAGTAGAGGAAGCGGGGCTCGAACATCTTCTCGTGCAGACGAGCGCCGTTGAAGCCGAGCTGCATCGAGTATTCGATATCCTTCTTCAGATCCTCATCGGTGGGGGCGGTGTAGATACCGTCGGGGTAAAAGCCCTGATCGAGTACCCAACGTCCGAATACGCTTCTGCCGTTGATGAGGAATTTTCTGTCGGTCAGTGCAACCGAGCGCAGACCGAAGTAGGAGGAAACTACGTCGAGGATCTCGCCGTCCTTTTCGACGGTGATCTTCAGGTCGTACAGATTGCCCTGTCCGACGTCCCAGAGGTGCTTTTCCATCAGGGGCAGGCTGAGCACCGAGCTCATTGAGTTGACGACCGTCGATGCGATGCCCATGGGAGTGCCTTCGAAGAACGCCTCTGCGGTGATGCGGCAGCCGACGGCGTATTTGCTCAGCTGAACGGTCAGCTCGGCAGAAACGGTCTCAATGTCGGGGATGATCTTGATCTTTTCGACGTGGTACTTGTCGACGGGTTCCATAAATACGGTCTGCCAGATACCGGTGGTGCGGGTGTAGGCACAGCCGGCAGAGTAGTAGTCACGCGACTGCTTGCCCACGGGCTGGTGACCGCCCTTGGTGTCGTCGATGGCGCAGAGGGTGACGTAGTTGCCCTCTTCCTTCAGTGCGTCGGTGATATCGATCGAGAAGGGGATATAGCCGCCTCTGTTTTCGCCGACCTTTTTGCCGTTGACGTACACGATGGCATGATAGTCGACTGCACCGAAGTTGAGCATGACGCGCTTGCCTGCCCACTCGGCGGGGATCTCGATATCCTTGCGATACCATACGCAGTTCATGTAGTCGATGTTGCCGATGCCCGAAAGCTTGCTTTCGGGGCAGAAGGGAACGGTGATCTTCTGATCGAGGCTGTCGCGCAGTTCATAGCGCTTGGCTCTGCCGACGAGGGCGTTGTCGATCTCAAAATCCCATTCGCCGTTGAGGTTTATCCAGCTCTCGCGAACAAGCTGAGGACGGGGATATTCGGGTCTCGGAATACTCATGATTACCTCCTGAATACAGGTCTGTCGGGATGACAGACGATTGTGCTGATTTCGGTTTCATTATAGCAAACACGGTTTGCAAAGTCAAGCGCTTTTAAAAAAAACAACCGATTGTTTCTATCCATATGAAAAAATAGGAGAAAATTTCAAAAAAATATACAGAAATTTCAAATTAACTCTTGCAGTTTTGGGCAAATCGTGCTATCATATAGAATATGACGATATGATATCAGAAATGAAGGGATAAATCAATGGAATCGTCTAAGCAAATCAAGCTGTCGAATGCGGATTATTCTCAGAGGGGTATGTTTTACGACATATTCAGCTACAGCGTCCACGCGAATCACCCGCTTCACTGGCATGATTACTATGAGATGCAATACGTTCGGAGCGGTCACGCCACCCAGATCGTCAACGGCGTGTCGTACGAGCTCGGACCGGGCAGTATGGCGCTTTTGTCGCCGGTCGAGTTTCACTGCTTCGAAAACGTCGAGCCCGACGACCCGCTCAAGATCATCAGCATCCGATTCTCCGACCTCATCCTGCCGCGCAATATCCGAGGCGATATCTACGAGCAGAGCCGAACGATGGTCAGCTACTCCGAACAGGCAGAGGCACTCTTCCAGCGATTGCACGAGGAATTCTGCAGTGACCGCTACGGAAGAGACACCTACATAACGGCGGGCATTATGCAGCTGTGCGTCATCATTTTGCGTGATTTTGTCAATCAACCTGCGTCGGACGAGGCGGTCTGTCATACCCCAATCCAACAGGCATTGCTCTATGTGCGCTCGCACTACCGCAGCTCGATCACGGTCGAAGACGTGGCGCATATCGTTCGTTTGACCCCAAACTATTTCAGTGAATATTTCAAAAAGCAGACGGGTATCAAGTTTTCCTCCTACGTGCAGAAGCTGAGACTTGAATTTGCAGTGGGACTATTAAAAATGTCCGACGTCTCGATCAAGCAAGTGGCGGAGGAATCGGGCTTTAACAGCGCCGCTTATTTTTCCAATTCCTTCAAGGATAGCTTCGGCGTGTCGCCCGAGCAGTTCAGAAAGAACAGCATGCAGGCGATCATGGACCCTTAAACGATCGAAAAGATCAAAGGAAACGTCAAAAACGATAATAAAGTAAACCAATGAGGAGATTTTGCGATGAATCTGAAAAGTGCCGATTGTCTCACCAAATACCCCGCCCCCGTGCTGACCTATAAGGATATTCCTTATAAAGCGGCACTGATTTTCAATGCGGGAATTGCCAAATACGAGGGACGTTACGTGATGATGTTCCGCAATGACTACGGCGATTACGATGCGCAGAAGCTCGAGGGCACCAACCTCGGGCTTGCCGTTTCGGACGACGGCATCCACTGGAAGCCGATGCCGACCCCCTGCTTTGCTTGGCAGGATGACGAGATCCGCCGTGTTTACGATCCCCGTCTGACCGTCATCGACGGCAAGATGCACCTCTGCTTTGCAACCGACACCAACCACGGTGTGCGCGGCGGCATTGCGACCACCGACGATTTCGAGTATTTCGAGATCATGTCGCTCTCTGCGCCCGACAACCGCAATATGGTGCTCTTCCCCGAGAAGATTAATGGAAATTACGCTCGTCTCGAGCGTCCCATGCCCGTCTACTCTCGCGGCAGAGACCGATTTGATATGTGGTACGCCGAATCGCCCGATCTGCGCTTCTGGGGCAACAACAAGCTGGTGATGGGTGTCGAGCAAGTGCCCTTCGCCAACGACAAGATCGGTCCCGGTGCGCCTCCCGTCAAGACCAAATGGGGCTGGCTGACCACCTTCCACAGCGTTCTGCGCGACGAGAGCCGCGGCAAGCACGGTTGGGAGGACAAGTGGACCAAGCAGTATTATGCGGGCATCGCACTGCTCGATCTGAACGATCCCTCGAAGGTGATCGGAATGTCGAAGGAGCCGCTGATCGCGCCCGAGCTGCCGTGGGAGACCGATGAGGGCTTCCGCACCCACGTCATCTTCCCGGGTGGCATGATCCTTGAGGACGACGGCGAGGTCAAGATCTACTACGGCGCCGCAGACACGGTAGAGTGCCTTGCGACCGCAAACGTCGAGGACCTTGTCAGACTTTGCATTGATATTTGATGTTTACGAAGAAAACCGCCACAAACGTGGCGGTTTTCAGTTTGAAACTATTTTGGCTTTGTTTCGATAGAGGGTGTTCCTTTACGCAGTCGGTAGATTTCTTCGCATTTTTGTGATATACTCTATTTGATCGATGAGTGAAACGAATTTTGAATATGAATATCGGGAATTGAGGGAATGCAAATGAAACTCTATCATACAAGCGAAACGTTGAAGCCGGGCGATGAGATGGTCCTCGATTATCAGAAAACAATGAGCCTTGCCATGCCATTTGTTCAAGCGCTTGAAAAGAGCGAGGACTGCTTCTACGCGATGGAGCTGAACGGCAAGTATCTTCGCGCCGTGCTGGGCAAGTTCAAGCTTTGGGAATGGTCAAACTATGTGAAATGGTCTGTCGAAGGTGCGTTTGAATTCATTCGAAAAACCGAATTTCCGCACTGTGTTAGTCGGCTGGGATGCAATTATTTCTATGACGATCTTGAATCCTGCAAGAGACTGTATGAAGAGGACTGGGGGAGGCATCGGAAGAAGAAAAGAGCAGGATTCGCTTGTTTGAGATAGAAGTGGACGCACAGACTGTTGAAAAGCGGGATATGCGGGTCTATGATGAGGCATATGATGCCATGAGGGAGCGGGAGGATGTACAGACGGTGCTTGCCTGCGCCCTAAGATATTTCGCGGGCGAGGAGACTGCAAGTCCGATGTGGGAGATCATGAGCGAAAAGCCTGCAAGAGCAGTCAAGGATATTACCTGTTTTTAAGCGACGGAGAATAACCCGACAGGCGCTGCCTGCAAAGTCCCCTCGGCTCTCTACCCCATTCCTTGGCTTTCGACAGCTGTAAGTGATACATGATCGACAGACTGAAGCGCGGCAAATATTTGCCGCGCTTTATAAAGTTCTTGGGGATTCTTAAGCCCTTTCTTTCAAGAAGGGGCTTAAGCGGGGTATGGGGCAGAGCCCCATAGCTGCTAATTCCCCAGCAGCTCGACCTCGGCGAGTGTGACTGCCTTGTCAAAGATGAGCTTGTAGTGGTGGTACGCCCTGTCTGCGCCCGTGAGGAAGGGGCGGGTGTACTGCGCCCATTTGAAAGCGACATTCGAATAACTGCATAGTTCTACCCAATCTTCGCCATTTTCGGCGGCGAAAAGGGTGACTTTCGCCACGTTTTCGGGCTCGAACGATGAGGTAAGCGTGAAGAGCTCGGCGCACTTCGGCTCGACAAAGGAGTAGGTGATGCTGCCGCCCGCATCAATCATCGCGTCGGTCTTCGATGTGTTGTCGATCAGCGCCGAAATGCCCGCAACAGTCGTGGTGATCCTGTCGGCATCGACTGCGGAGGTGTCGACCTTGTCGCCGACGGCGATCGTGATGCCGTTCGCGGCGAGGTCGACCGCAGGCATTGCGGGGACATCCCCCTCGGTCAGCGAGGTGGGCGCAACCTTGCCCCAATCCGAGGGCGCGGGTCCCATCGTGAAGATCAGCTCGCCGCCGCCTCTGATTTCGTCATGCGTGAGATAGGTGCGGTCGAGCGGTACGCCGTTCAGGGTGAGCGACTGAACGTAGACGTTTGCGGGCGAGTTGTTTTTTGCAATAATACGGAGCGTTTTGCCGCCGGAATGGACCGAAACCTCCTCAAAAAGGGGTGAACCAATCGCATACTCGCCGCTTCCCATCGAGAGCGGATAGAAGCCGAGCGCCGAGAAG
This sequence comes from uncultured Lachnospiraceae bacterium, assembly GCA_964426285.1. Taxonomy (GTDB): domain Bacteria; phylum Bacillota; class Clostridia; order Oscillospirales; family CAG-272; genus CAKSQF01. The sequence goes on from CAYRQA010000021.1 coordinate 15,297, forward strand.
ATAAACCAGGTCGACATTTCGCCGTTGTCCTCGTCGCCGGGGAAGCCCTGACCGAACCTGCCGCCATTGTAGAGCCGACGGGTCACGTCTCGGCTGTATTTTTGCGCCTTCGACGGCTCGCAGAAATCGTACATATAAATAATGTGGTGCGAGGGCTGATTTGAGTGTCCGTAACGCCCGAGCTTCATCTCGCGCGCCTCGCGCTGTTCGTGGATGCCGCCATGTTCGTCCTGCGCGCCGTAGCCGCGGTAGATGTCATAGGTCTCGAAAATGCTGTCGATCTTTCTTGCGAGCGAATCTTTTCCGCCGTAGAGATTGGCAAGTCCTTTGCCGTCAAAGGGGACGGATACCGTCATATTGTAGGCGTCGGTCTCGGTGAAGTCGTTGCCCCAGAAGAGGGGATCGAAAGCGCCGTCGTGGTCGTTGGCATGATGGAGCGTGCCGTCGGTGTTTCTGCCGCGGAACCACTTGTTTTCCACGCCCTCGCCGTTTGACCAAAAGAGCAGGGTGTAATTTTTCGCGCGGTTCATAAAATAACGGTACTCGGCAAGATATGCCTGCTTCTTTTCGGGGTCGGATTCACGATCATAGAGGGCTTTTGACATCTGTGCGATGCCGTAGTCGTTGATGTAGCCCTCCATCGACCAGGAAAAGTGCTCGCCGCTGCCAGGGGTATAGCCGAGGAAGATCGAGCGGTCGAGCAGCTCACGACCGCCGTCTTTGGGCGAGGGCGAGTAGACGCAGGCGTTTTTGACCGCCGATTCATAGGCTTCTTCGATCCTGAAGTCGAAGCCTTTGACGAGGGCATCGCCGAAGATGACGTCCGACGAAGTGCCGACCATGCAGTTGACGCCGCCGGGGGCAGACCATCTCGGCACGAGCCCCGAATCTTCGTAGTGCTTGACGAAGCCGTCGAGCAGTGCGGGCAGTTTTTCGGGCGAGAAGAGCGCATAGCCTGCCCAGCAGGTGCGGTAGGTGTCCCAGAAGCCGTTGTTGATGACCATATCGCCCTCCTCGACCTTCTTCGTGTAGGGTGAGCGGTATTTCATCACGGGCGATTCGTTCGTGCCGATATTTTCGGCGATGGTGTTGGGGTATTTGTAGAGGTAGTAGAGCCCCGAGTAGACCGTCTCGAGCTGACCCTCGGTTGCGCCCTTGATGCCCGAAATGCAGGAGAGCACACCGTCCCACTGATCGGCGGTGCAGGTGCAGATCTCCTCGAAGGAGCGTCCTTCAAGCTCGAGTAAGTAGTTGTGTTTTGCCTGCGCGTAGCTGATATAGGAGGACGCAAAGCGCATCTCGACTGTGTGCTCGCCAAAGGAGGCGATGCCGTATCTGCCGCTGGCGGCGGTGGCGGTCGGCTTTGCACTGAACTCGCCGTATATGAAGACGCGCCCCGAACTATTCGAGCAGTGGTCGCTGAAGGCGGTGAAGGAGTTGTCAGTGCCGAAATTGATGCCCCCGTCGGCATTCTGGCAGTCGAAGAGGATGCTGTGTGCCTTCGCACCCTCTCCATAAGTGAAGCGGACGCAGACACCGTGGCTCGTGGGGGTCATTTCGAGGGTGGAATCAGCCGCATCGCCGCCGTCGGCATCGAAGCTCAGCCGATAATAGTGCGCCAGTGCGAGTTCGTTTTCGTGCGAGAAGAAGTTTTGCTGCGAACGGGTGTCGAAGCGCTCGTCGCGACCTGCACTGCGGCTTGTGTTGACCATGAACTGCCACGTGCCGCGGTCGCCGATCCAGATCGAGGGCTCGTGCGAGATGGTGATGGCGCTCATCGTGTGCGAGAGGTAGTCGTAGTGCTTGCTGCCGCCGTAGTTGGTGCAGGGGGCGTACATATTGAAGCCCTGCGGTGTCAAAATGGCGGGCGTGGTCAGTCCGCGCGAGAAGGCAGGCGAATCGTTCGTGCCGCGAAGGGGATTGATGTAATGGCAAGGGCGGGTGTAGACGGTGTCGGCTTGGTCATAGATGGTGAGATCGTCGAAATAGGTCTCGAAAGTGCCCTTTCCGCTTGGCTTTTCATAGCGGAGGACGATTTTTTCGATGATTTTGCCACAGGCGACCGCACCGAGGGCGCAGATCACCTGATTCCACTGGTTGGTGAAGAGGATGCGCGATGCCCCCTGTGCGACGGGGGGGAGGGCAGTGCCATTCTGATCGAGCGCGCCGAGCTGTGAGAGGGTGGTGCCGTCCGAAAAGGTGAGGTCGATCGCGAAATACATCCCCGTGTAGCTGTGGTCGTAGTGTGCGGTGTGCATGGCGGGGAAGAGGTGATAGCAGAGCTTGGTGTCGGCGCTGACGGGGATGTTCAGGTTGTCGAAGAGGGTAGCGGAATAACAGCCGCCGCCCTCGATCGAACCGCTCACCTTCAGCGTATGCGCGCCCGAGATGCCTGTGTTTGCAGGACCGATCCAGGTCATGGCGGGACCGTTGCTCGGCTCGAGGGTGAAGCGGGTGTCGGTGGAGAGGGGAGCGATCTCTTCGGCGAAGGATGTGGAGAAGAGGATATTTTTCTCCGCGATTTGGGGGAGCAGGTGTTTCATGGGTTACCTCCTTGATGGGGGATTTCGTTATGCTCATTGTAGCGTATTTTGGAGCAGTTGTAAAGTGGGAAGGGGGAATTTGTTGCGATTTTTGCGAAAAAGTGCTCGGCGAGCGGCAAGGACGGCAAAACCCCGACAGCAGCGCTGGCGGGGTGAGAGGTGGGATCTACCCTATTCTTTTTTCGATCCATTCATCAATCTTTGCTTTGCTGAAGACGTAGTCTTCACCTATTACCGTGTATGTTCCATCCAATTCGCCGGAACTAAGTAACGCATCTACGTCTAGCGCTCCAATATTCAGATAATCGGCTACTTGCCATTTTGATAAATAATTTCCATAGTGTTCGTCTTGTGTCTGAGTAATTACAGGATAGCTTGAAGGAACGTACGTTGTATCGGGTGTTTCGGGCAATTCTTCACTGATGAGCCATCCCGCAATTACAATGCCGATACCGATGACACAACAACCAAGAAAATGTGAAAGATCAAAATTTTTCATATCTGTGTGCTCCATTGTTAATATCATTTTGTTGTCGGGGACTTTATCGCAAATTTCGCCTTGGCGGCATAAAATATACCTTTCTTCGTAGGGCGATGGAGATAACATTCACGGACAATTTTGCGCGGCAAGCATTTGCCGCGCTTATCAAAAGTTCTTGGAAAGGGGTTTGGGGAAAACCTTCTTTCAAGA
>CAYRQA010000022.1:0-3130 GCA_964426285.1 uncultured Lachnospiraceae bacterium
GATGAAATCGCTGCGCGATGAAATCCCGCTTCGCGGGAAGAGACCGGGCGGATTAGTTCACCCGAAACCGTACGGTTTCGATTTCATCTGAGGCGGTACGCCGAAGATTTCATCCGAACGGAGTGAGGATTTCATCGCGAAGCGATTTCATTGACAAAGTAGTCGATTTATGCTATACTAAACCCAGAGGCGCCGGTTCGATGAGTGTTTGGGGCACGGGCATCAAGCAAAGTGATGAATTTCTTGATGTGTATGAGGATTTTTTGAAAGGAACATCCCATGAAGCTGCGACTGGAATTTGCCAACAGCCTATACGACTGCAAAGTGATCATCCAAGATACATACGACAAACGGGTGCTTTACTTCCCGCTTGCAAGTGAGGGGGAGGATACGCCCGGATCGGCAGAGATCGAGGTGGCGGAGGGCGAATGTCTGCTGACGCTCATTCCCATTCCCGTCGATTGCAAGCAAATGTTCGACGAACTCGAAGCAAAAACATGGAAGGACAAGCTTGTCGGCAAGCTCGTGAAGAAGAGCCTCGAATTATTCGAAAAACTGCTCCTTCGGGTAAGCTGTACCTACCGCATTTCGGGTGCGACCGACGGCGACCTGCTCTTTGTGAACTGTCAGTGGTACAGCCGCGAATCACAGCTCGATCTGATCCCCGTGGCGTATATCTATTACGAGGTCGAGCACTACGGCAAGCCGCTGATCCCGACCGCCGATTGCGGGCTCAACCGAGACGAGGTCGTGAAAGGGGCGAGAAAGATCGCGTGGCTGGATTTCGGTCCCGAGCTCATTTTGACCTACCCCATCGGGGTCGGCAGAGTGAAAAGGCTCACCAAGGACGGGAAAATTCTGCGCACACTGCAGAAGTTCTACGCCCTTCCCGAGGAAAAGCGGCAGGCGATCCGCGAAAAAATGGAAAAATAATCTTCCTCAGGCTCACTCAAACGGCAGTGAGCCTGTTTTTGTACAAAAAACGCAAAATACGCTCTCCCCCTCTTGCTTCGTTCACAATTATCTGCTACACTGTAGATGTAACACTCTCTTGAAAGGGCGCAAATGCATGAAAAAGTTTCTCTCCGCACTGGCGCTGCTCGTCTGCTTGGCGACGGCGTCAGGCTGCAGCATACAGGTCGATCTGCCCGACGGCAGTTCTGCCCCCTCCCCGGCTTCCTCGGAGATCACTACCCTCGGAGATCATCCCTTGAGTACGACCTTGCCCACCACGTCGGGCATGGTTACGACCGAGCCGCTTTCGATCGCCGATCCCCTCCCGCCGCTGATTGCGGGCGAGGGGGAAGCGCTCGACTATCTCCCCGATGAGGCGCAACCGCAGCTCAAGAAGATCACCGAGGTTGCCTCCGAGGGGATCGTTTCATCGGTCAGCTATTACGATCGCTTCATGCTGATCAATTTCTATTACAACACCGAGGCGGGGTACGCTGACGAGGAGCTGTCCGACTATGCCGAATGGACCGAGGTGAGTGTGGTCGATCTGGTCACGGGCGAGGTCACTGCCACACAGTGCTATGAAAGCGTCGTCACCGTCGGCTTCCTCGAGAATGGCAGTGTCTACCTCTATCAATATGACCCGCTGTTGATCACGGTGAGCGGCATCGACGGTGAGACGGTCCTCAGCTATACTGCCGACGAGAGCGGGCTTGCCTTCATTGACCCCGAAGGGGAGGGTGTGGCATGGATCAGCGATTGGGACGGGACGGTCGTCGAGCGAATTCCGCTGAACGGCGGTGAGCCGCTGACCTACAGACTGCCCGAAGCCGAGAGTGCCTATCTGCAGACTGCGGTCGGAGGGGAGGCATACCTCTCTGCCTTCGACGACAGCGGGAGCAGCGTGCTCTACCGTCTGACGGTCGACGGCAAGTGCGAGCCGATGACCGCCCTCGGCGGTTATTACAGCGTCGGCGACACCTTTTGCCGCGAGGTCGGGGAGGATTATCGCTTTGTCGATCTCCGACAATCGACCGAACGAGTCTGCTATTTCAGCGTGGACCAGCGCGATACGTATATTCTCTCGGCAGATCACGGGCGTTTTTGCCTGCAATGGTACAACGACGACCCCGCGGTCGACGAAAGTCAGCTGATCCTCTGCCTGCCCTCGTCGGGCAGGCGCACCGAGCTTACACTGACCGAGCAATACGTCTACGGGCAGTGCTGGCAGGACGATGCACTCTATCTGCTCATCGGCGAATCGGTCGGAGAGAAAGAGGCGCTGTTTATCTATGTGTGGGACTATTCGAGTGCGCCCTACGAATCGCTCGACACGGGCGTGCATACAGTCTCTGATGCCGAGCGGGACAATCTCGACTATGCCGAGGCGCTGACAAATGAATGGGGTATCTCGATCTTCTTTGCCGAAGAGGACATGGGCGGCACGCCCTCCGATTACATCGCAGATCCGCTCGATGATCAACAGCTCATTGCGGTGAAGCTTGCCGAGCTGGCGACCGTTTTGGAGGCATACCCCGTCGGCTTTTTCTATGAGCTCCCCTACGGCAATCAGGATCACCTTGAAATTTACCTTTGCGAAGGCTTATCGCCTGCCGACAGCTACGGAATCACCAATGCTATTGCCATTTCCAACACACGAGGCTCTGCCTTGGTGGTGGTGCTCGACGTGACCGCCATCGACGATCTCGCACAGACGCTCGCCCATGAGCTGCTGCACATGATGGAAAAGCGGATCGATCAGCTCGATCCCTCCCTGCTCGCCGATTGGACCTCGCTCACCCCCGGCGGCGATCAAGCCTATTACTTCTCCTACCATGATCAAAACGGCAACGAAATGAACAACAGCCAAAACACCTGGTACGGGGAGGTCAATCCCGAGCTCGTCTACTTCGTCGACGCGTATTCCAAGAGCTATCCCACCGAGGATCGTGCACGCATCTTCGAATACCTCGTGAGCTCTGCGGGTGAGCCCGCCTTCATCGAATCCCCCGTCCTTCGCGCCAAAGCCGAGCGCCTCTGTGAGATCATCCGTCTCACCTTCCCCTCCGTGGCAGCCGCAGTCGACGTGGCATGGGAGGTGGATTGATTGGGGCGCTGCCACAAACCCCGCCGGGGGGGGGTTTTTTATAAAAAAACCCGCGCCCCCACAAAAAAT
>CAYRQA010000022.1:3140-17994 GCA_964426285.1 uncultured Lachnospiraceae bacterium
GCCGGGGGAATTTTTTAAAAAAGTCCCCCGGACCCCTCAAAAACTTTTTAAGCCGCGCAAATACTTGCGCGGCACGTACATCTTGTATCTGACCTCGTAGGGGCGATTCATGAATCGCCCGTCTGTAATTGGGTTGTCGTAATGAAGAGATGTGCGTGAACCCTTCGAAACGGGCGACTCGTTCGACTTCGGCGAAGCTGAATATCGTTCGTCCCTATGAAATAAAGAGAAAATATCGCCCCGAATGATGGACTGTAAAAATCCTTCATTCGGGACGATGTTGTACGATTTTCCGCCAACCCCTTCGACGGGACGTCGAGGGCGCCGTTCCCTACGGTTGGAGGGGAAGCTATACCCGTACGGCGAGTATTCATCGCGCTTTAAAAAGTTCTTTGGAAGGGGTTTGGGTAAACCTTTCTTTCAAGAAAGGTTTACCCAAGGTGTCCTCACACAATCTGCACTTTCAAAAGATTGGTGCTGCCGGGGATGTTGAGGGGGACGCCGCCGGTGATGACGACCTTGTCGCCCGTATCGACGAGGTCGATCTGCTTAGCGCAGTCGATGGCGTGTCGGAAGAGGCTGTCCGAATCGTGCTGAGTAAGCGCCATGACGGGATAGACGCCCCAGGAGAGGGCAAGCTGATGGAAGGTTTTTTCATCGGGGGTAGCGGCGACGATCGGTACGTCGGGGCGGTATTTCGATACGCGGCGGGCGGTCTCACCCGATTGCGTGACGGCGATGATCGCCTTTGCATTGAGGTCGGAAGCGGTGGTGCAGGCGGCATCGCAGATGGCGTTGGTCGTGCTGTTGTCCTCGCAGGAGGGGGCAAGTCCGCGGTAGGAGCCCATCTCGAAGGCGTCGCGTTCGGCTTGACGGGCGATCTTCGCCATCGTTTCGACGACGTGAACGGGATCGTCACCGACTGCCGTCTCGCCCGAGAGCATGATCGCAGACGTACCGTCGAAAACGGCGTTGGCAACGTCGGTGATCTCGGCACGGGTGGGCGAGGGCGAATGGATCATCGATTCGAGCATCTGCGTGGCGGTGATGACCATTTTGCCCGCGAGATAACACTTGCGGATGAACTTTTTCTGCAGTCCGGGCAGCTTTTCGAAGGCAACCTCGACGCCCATGTCGCCTCTGGCGACCATGATGCCGTCGGAGTGAGCCAAAATCTCGTCGAAGTTATCGACGCCTTCGATATTTTCGATCTTGGCGATGATGCGGATCTTGTGACCGCCGTGGTAGTTGATGAATTTGCGCAGGGCGATGACGTCCTCCTTGGAGCGCACGAAGGAAGCGGCAATGAAATCAACGTCGTGCTCGATGCCGAAGATGAGATCGGCTTCGTCCGCGGGCGAAAGGTAGGGCAGATCGAGGTGAATGTTGGGGATATTGATCGACTTGCGGTTGGAGAGCGGACCGCCGCTGACGACGGTGCAGTGGATATCGGTCGCGTCGGCATCCTCTACGACCAGGCGGATCTTGCCGTCGTCGATGAGGATCTCGGTGCCCGCCTTCATCTGACGGGGCAGATCGGCGTAGGAAACCGTGCAGATCTCGGACGTGCCCACCACCTCGCGGGAGGTCAGTGTGAAACGGTCGCCGTTATGCAGAACGACCGAGCCCTTCTCGAAGGTGCGCAGTCTGATTTCGGGTCCCTTGGTGTCGAGCAGGATAGCGAGCGGTGCGTGCAGACGGCTTCGCACGGCACGAAGCATTTCGATCGATTTTTTGTGCTCCTCATGGCTGTTGTGCGAGAAATTCAGTCGGGCGACGTTCATGCCCGCCTTGACGAGCGCTGCCATGGTCGTTTCGTTGTTGCTGGCAGGTCCGATGGTGCATACGATTTTGGTCTGGATCTTGTTCTTGTTCATGGGTCTTCCTTTACTCGATGTTGATTTATTTTTTTCTTGGAATCAATGGTGGTGTATGAAAACAAAACAGCGCCTTTTACGAGGGTAAAAGGCGCCAAAGCAGTATGCGTTTACTGCCGTTTATGTTTACTGTTTTTGGGATTGACGATCTCGCGCCAGTCAAGGTCACCCCTGTCGAGTGCGCGCACAAGCACCTCCGCAGTCGCAATGTTGGTGGCAACCGGGATGTTGTACATATCACACATACGCAGGAGATCGTTGTCGATCTCGTTGGGCGTGATCTTAGTGGCGGTATCACGGAAGAAGAGGAGAAGATCGATCTCGTTGTAGGCAATGCGCAGAGAGATCTGTTCGGCGCCGCCCTGCGAACCTGCCATCATGCGTTCGATCTGCAATCCGGTGGCTTCGGAAATGTATTTGCCCGTGACCGAAGTCGCACAAAGGGAATGTTTGCTGAGTATACCGCAATAAGCGATACAAAACTCGGTCATAAGTTCCTTTTTGGTATCATCGGCAATGATTGCAATTTCCATGATCGGTAGTCCTTTCCATATGAAATGAAGCATTTACGGAGAAATGCACAATGAGCATTCTTTGGATTCCATTATAACATAATGTCCTACTTTTGTCAATCAGTTTTTGAAATTATTTCCTAAAATTTCATTCGTTTTTAGTCGAAATTACTATTGACAGCCAAAAGAATAACGGCTATATTTTATAAAATGACTAAATGCGCCTGTTATTTCGGGTTCAGATGCCTGTCTGCGCCGCGGATTGGCATGAATTCATTTTGCAAATCAGTTTTGAGCGGCGGAGAAAGAAGGACTGTATGACAGCTAAACAAGGTAAATTTGCCTCCTTTTTGGAGCGCAAGCAGGTAAAGATCAGCGCGAAGGTCTACTTCATCGATGCGATGGGTGCGATGGCGCTCGGTCTGTTTGCCACACTGCTGATGAGCACTATCCTCGGCACACTGGCAGATCTTTGCTTCGGGGAAGCATCGACAGCCGACTTCTTGAACCAGATTGCAAACTACGCCAAAAGTGCCACCGGTATGGCGATCGGCGTAGCGATCGCACACGCGCTGAAAGCGCCGCCGCTCGTGCTCTTTTCCTGCTCGGTCGTCGGCGCAATGGCGAACGCGATGGGTGCGACCATCGACGGTACTACCTATGCCGCAGGTCCTGCGGTCGTCTTCAGTGAGACGGTGATCGCAGGTTCGTCCACACCCGAGGCGCTCTACCTTGCCGCAGGTGCTGCCGCCGTCGGCTGCTGCTGTCAGATGGTCGGCTTTGCCGCGATCTCCTTCCGTGAGAACCGCTTCGGCGGACTGATCGCCCAGGGACTGGGCACTTCGATGCTCCAAATGGGTAATATCGTGCGAAAACCGATCATCTGGCTGCCCGCGATCTTCGCTTCCGCGGTCTGCGGTGCACTCTCGACCACCGTCTTCAAGCTCAAATGCGCCGGCGTTTTCGCAGGTATGGGCACCTGCGGTGTCGTCGGACCGATCGGCATCCTCAAATATTCGGGCGCATCGCCCATGGTCTGGGTCGGCATCATTCTGCTCTGTGTGATCGGTCCTGTCGTCCTCTCGATAGCCGCAAACGAGCTCCTGCGCAAGCTCGGGCTTATCAAAAGTTTTCGAAGGGGGTCTAAAGGGGAAGCCTTTTTCAAAAGGATTCCCCCTTTATGAGCACAAATCATACCCTATTCCGAGAGCCCGACGAGAATTCGTCGGGCTTATTAAAAGTTTTCGAAGGGGGGGGCTAAGGGGAAAACCTTTTTCAAAAGGTTCCCCCTTACGTGCTCAATTCATTCCTCTATCTTCGTGACCATGACGGTGATGTCGTCGGAGCAGCCCTTTTCGGCGATGGTGCGTGCGTGGATAGCGCCGGCGATCTCCTGAACGCCCTTGTCGGCGAGGGAGGCGAGCAGTTCGGGCAGCCAGAGTGCGTCTTCGAGACAGCCCGACACACCGTCGGAGGTCTGCAGGATGATGTCGCCCGCGCGAAGGATCATGCCGACCTCCTCAGCGTTGATCTCGCGGGTCAGACCGAGCGGCATACTGCTCACGTCGATTTTGTAGATGTTCCCTTCCCGCAGGACATAGGAGGGGGAGGCACCGCACTTGATAAAGTTTGCGCTTCCGTTGTATAGGTCGACTTCCAACAAATCGATGGTGCAATGGCATTCGTCGGCTCTGCCGCGAATGAAGTTGGAGAGCAGCTTGAGGGTCACCGACTTGCGGTTGCCTGCGCTGAGCATCTTTTCGAGAAAGACGGCGCTCAGATGGGCAACGGTGGCGGCGGCGCGGCCACTGCCCATGCCGTCGCAGATCAGCGAATAGCCGTAGCCGACGTCGGATACGAAGGAGCGTGCGATGTCGCCGCTCACCTCCTCGTGCAGCTTGACCGAGCCTGCGCGTGCGGTGACTGTTCGGAACTTCTGACGGCTGACCAGCTGCATACTCACGCTCTCGCCGCTGAATTTGAATTCGGGATCGCTCAGTAGAAGCCCTGTTTGGGCTTCCAGTTTTTGGCAGACCTCGTGTCCCGCATCGCTGATGCTTGACAGGGTGACCCCCGATGCGATGAGCGTCTTCTGCCGTCTGCCCCATGCGCCGCATCCGAGTGCTTGAATGCCCATCTGACCGAGCGCCGAGGCAAATACCCGCCGCAGATCGTCATCGGGGGTGAGATCGCCGTCGTCCTCGGCAGAATCACGGAGCAGCTGGGAGATCGCTTCGTAATCGAGGGCGAAGAGCTCGGTGTTGTCGCGCAGGACCGCTCCTTCGATCAGCTCGGTCATCTCTTTGCCGATATCGGCGAGGATCTTGTCGATGTTCTTGCAACGGTTGGCGAAATATGCGGGCAGTTCCCTGCGGCTCGGCAGTCCGCTTTGCGGGATCGCTTCGGCGAGCTTGCAGAGGGCATCGTGCGAGCTCTCGTATTCTTGTTGCCAGCAGAGGGTGTTTTGCTGACAGCGGCGGCAGTGTCGGCGGAAGACCGCTTCGCATAGTGCGCGCATCTCGACCGCACCCGGACTGCGGAGCTGCTCGGAGAGTTTGAGCATCATCGCCGAGAGCTCGTCGAAGGCAGACGCCAGTCGCCGCAGCTTCTTTTCCTCCTGCGCCTGCCGCTTGTCCTCGGTGATCTCGGGGGCGGCGGATGCGGGAAAGAGGTTCAGCTTTGCCAGTACGCCCGTTTTCTCGAGCGGCTGGAAGATCAACGACCCGAAGAGCAGGTTGCCTGCGAAGGGGATCGCTTCCCACAGCCCGTCCGACCAGATCTTCAGCCCTGCCGTGAGCAGTAAATAGCAGAAGAGAACAGCCGAACTGCCGAACATCCGAAGCGCACCTGCGGTCAGTCCCCCGATCGCCAGCAGGAGCGGGGACTGACCGCCCGCCAGTCCGCAGATTAGCCCGACGAGTGCCCCTCGGATCAGCCCGCCGCTCAGGGCAGAGGTGAGGATGACGAGCGTTGAGACGATCAGCGCCATCGAGAGCCCGAAGATGGTGTGCGCCGAGAGTGAATAGATGACCGCGAAGAGCAGTGCGAGGCGGCCAACCTCGCGAAGGGTGAGCGATACCCCGTCCTCCAAGCCGCAGTAGAAGAGGGCGGCGGCGACGGGGGCGGTGATCACCCCGAAGAGGAGCGACAGGATGCCCCCGTAGTTGAACTGTTCGACGATGACGGTGTACATCCCCGACAGAAATGCTGCCATCGTGCAGACGGCGACGCGAAGCCGCAATGCCTCCCCGAAAAGGGGTGTGTTCTCTTCCCCGTCCGCCGCCTCGACGTGGGTGGAGAGCAGGATGCGTGCACCGAGTACCATCGAGAGGATGACGACAAAGCTGAATGCCGAGCTGCCTGCGGCTGCTCCGCTGACCAGTGCGCCTGCGATTGCGCCTGCCCAGACGCAGAAGGCGGCGCTTCGCCCGACCGAGCTGAGCAGTGCCAACCCGAAGGGGTGTGTGCCGAGCGGTGCGGTAGCGCCCTGGAGCAAAAAGCCTGCCGCGCACCAGAGTGCGCAGGATGCCGCCCGACGGCGCAGCAGAGCGGCATCCTCCTCGTCGAGCGTCATGCCCGTGCCTGCCGCAGGCTTGCCGAGCAGAGCCGAAACGGTGGCGTCTGCCTTCTTTTGCAGTGCTTCGAGCCGCTCCTTTGCTTTCATTCGAAATTCCATAGTCTTCATCCTTCCTTGCTTCGCAGATCGCAGGGGTATCGATGCGATCGATCCTTTTCTGCCTCTATTCTACCCGAAGAGGAATGGATTTTCAGTCGAAGGAAGCCGATGGGATTTTGGTTTTTTTCGGCGAAAAAAGATGGATGGGCGCAAAAAAGCCCCGACCAAGAGGGTCGGGGGTACAATTTGTCGAGTTCGGGCGATGAAAAATGCGCCCGTTATGCCTTTCTGCGCGCATATTCCGCGTAAGGCTGGCATAGAATGGTTATCTTCCAATCACCCGAAAAGGAGAGCTCCCCTCATAAAGGGGAGCTCACGGGAACTTACTCAGCGTCGGCAGAGCCGCAGTCGCAAGTCTCTTCGGAAACCTCTTCGGTGCAGTCACAGTCGCAAACTTCGGCTGCTGCGCAGTCACAGAGCTCCTGGGCGTCATCTGCAAGTGCTTCAACAGCTTCCTCGGCTTCGTCACAAGCCTCTTCGATCGCATCCTCGACAGCCTCGGCAAGAGCATTGCGCTTGGTGCGGATCTTTTCGGCAACCGCTTTGCCCTTTGCCTTGACGGTCTCCTTGTTTTTCAGCAGAACGATGAGCAGTGCGATCAGAGCACCGAGCGCTACGGTCAGCACGATGATCTTCGGCAGTAAATTCTTCATTTCTTATTTCCTCCCATATTGTGTCGGTCAAACCGATATCACTACTATTATTGTAGCCAAATTTTCGGATTTTGTCAATAAGTTTGCGAAATTTCATTGATTTTTTTTGCATTCTGCGCTATAATAGAAAAAACGCGTCGGATGTCGCGGCGTTCGGCGCAAAAGGATAATTAGGAGATCAATATGGATATTCGCGGATTAAAGATCAATTTTTTGGGCGACAGTATCACCGAATGCGTGGGCGTTTCGCACCCCTCCAAGCTCTTCCACGCTCTGCTTGCCGAGGAGTACGGCATCGTAGCCCGCAACTACGGCGTTTGCGGCTCGAGAATAGCCCGTCAGCAGCACTGCGCCAACCCCAATGACCGCATGGAGCAGTATTTTGCACTGCGCGTCGATGAGATGGACCCCGATGCCGACGTGATCGTCGTGTTCGGCGGCACCAACGACTTCGGTCACGGCGATGCCCCCTTTGGCTCGCCCGAGGACACCACTGCCGACAGTTTCTGGGGTGCTTGCAACCTGCTCTTCACTAAGCTGATCGAAAAGTACCCCCTCGCTACCATCGTCGTCATGACCCCCCTGCACAGAACCAACGAGCTGAATCCCAAGGGTGACGGTCACAAGCCCTATAACGTGGGCACGTTGTCTACTTATGTAGACATCCTCAAACAGTCTGCGGCAAGCTATTCGATCCCCGTGCTCGACCTTTTCGCAACCAGCGGAATGCAGCCGCGCATTGAAGCGCACAAGCAGGCTTACATCCCCGACGGACTGCACGCCAATGATGCGGGTCACGTCATCATTGCAAGAAGACTTGCGAACTTCCTGAACTCGCTGTAAGAAAAGTTATAACACGAATCATCACCCTGTTGCATATATTGCGATAGGGTGATTTATTTATGTGTTCGATTGCTGCAATTTACCGTCCGCATCTCTCTGATGCGCTCCATATTCAAGCGATGTCGGCTACCATGGCGCATCGCGGGCCCGACCAAAACGGGATATACCTCGATGAAACGATCTGCTTCGCGCACAACCGCTTGTCGGTTATGGACCCCGAAAGCGGCTTACAGCCGACGACGATTGTCTACCAAGGTAGACAATACACCATCATCTACAACGGTGAGCTCTATAATACCCGCGAACTAAAGCGTGACCTCGCACAAAAAGGGGCGGTATTCAGCACCCGCTGTGATACCGAAGTGCTGCTGTGGGCGTATATTTTCTACAAAGAGGACTGTCCGAGGCATCTGAACGGCATTTTTGCCTTTATTGTCTACGATCACAGCGAAAAGTCGATCTTTGTCGCACGCGATCGGTTGGGCGTGAAGCCGCTCTATTATGCGGTGCGGGATGAGCGCTGGCTCTTTGCCTCTGAGCCCAAGGCGTTGCTTGCCCATCCTGCGGTCAGCCCGAAGGTCGATCGGCATGGGCTGTGGGAGCTGCTGTTTTTGACCCCTATGACGACCGAGGAGTCTTCGATCTTCCGCGATATCAAGCAGCTAAGGGCAGGGGAAGCACTGTATTTGTCACCGAGTGGGGTCAAACGCGGCTTTTACTGGCAACTTGAGGCAAGAGAGTGTCGCGATTCGCTCGAGGAAGCGGTTGCGCACACCAAATATCTGGTGCACGATGCCGTCGAGCGGCAGATTGTCAGCGACGTGCCCCTCTGCACCTTCCTTTCGGGTGGGCTCGATTCGTCGGTGATCACCGCGATCGCGGCAGGGCGCATCCACGAGCTGGGCGGTCAGCTCTCGACCTATTCCTTCGAATACGAGGGGAATCGCGAGAACTTCCATGCAACCCTTTTCCAGCCGCAGGGCGACGATGCCTATGCGCGACGGCTTGCGCTCGATCTCGCGACCGATCATACGGTTTTAACCGCGCCGACCGATGCGGTCGCCGATCTGCTCGTCGATTCGGCGCTCTACCGCGACCTCCCTGGGCAGGCGGACATCGATTCGTCGCTCCTATACTATTGCCGCGAGGTCAAAAAGCGCCACACTGTGGCGCTCTCGGGTGAATGCTCGGATGAGATTTTCGGCGGTTATCCCTGGTTTTACCGCCCCGAGATGCTCCATCGCGATTTTTACCCCTGGATTCATGACCCTTTCGCCCGTGTACGGCTGTTCAGAGCCGATGCGGTGGAGCCCGACGAGGGCTACGCTTATCTCTCGGACGGCTATCGGCAGTTTTTGCAGGGCTGTCCTGTGCTCGACGGGGAAGCAGAGGAGGATCGGTCGGCGCGGCTGGCAACTTGCCTTTCTGTGCGCTATTTCATGCAAAATCTGCTTATGCG
Organism: uncultured Lachnospiraceae bacterium; assembly: GCA_964426285.1. Taxonomy (GTDB): domain Bacteria; phylum Bacillota; class Clostridia; order Oscillospirales; family CAG-272; genus CAKSQF01. Next base: position 12,161 of record CAYRQA010000022.1, read on the forward strand.
GAAGGATCGCATGAGCATGGCGGCAGCAGTTGAGGTGCGCGTGCCTTTCGCCGATCACCGAATCATCGAATACGTCTACAATCTTCCGTGGGCGTATAAATTCGGCGGTATATTCGCGTCAAGCAGTGTCGATCTGACCGCCGCGGGTGAAAAAGCACTTCTCAGAGCCGCATCAGTCGATATTTTGCCCGATTATATTCTGTATCGCAAGAAATCGCCCTATCCCAAGACCCATAACCCGCGCTACGAACAGTTGGTTCGTGAAAAGCTGTCAGGAGAGCTGAAAAAGGACACCTTGTTCACCTCGTTGCTCGATCGCAGAGCACTCTCGGCTTTCCTCGACGGTGAAAATACCACCTGGTACGGTCAGCTCATGGCACGACCGCAAATGATCGCGTGGCTCTTACAGCTGTCTGCGTGGCTGGAGGAGCGGAATGTGGAGCTGGTGTGATTTTTTTTGGGACTTTTTAGGGGGAACTTCTTGAAAGAAGTTCCCCGACTTCGCCGCAGGCGAATGTCGTGCCCCTTTCAAGAACTTTTATTAGCCGACGAATACTCGTCGGCTACAGAAAATAATCCGCTCCGCATGAAGGATTTAGTAAATCTTCATTCGGAGCACCATGTCATATCTGCGCGGCAAGCTTTTGCCGCGCTTTATAAAGTTCTTGGCGGTGCAGGAACCTTCTTTCAAGAAGGTTCCTGCCAGAGCTCGAGGCAGAGCCTCGAATATAATTTAATTCTTAATCACATCTACGCCGAGGTATTTGCGGAGGACTTCGGGGACGGTGACCGAGCCGTCGGCGTTCTGATTCTGTTCGACGAGGGCGGGGAGGATACGGGAGGTAGCGAGACCCGAGCCGTTGAGGGTGTGGAGGTACTGGATCGAGCCGTCCGAGCGCTTGACGCGCATCATACCGCGACGCGCCTGGTAGTCGCGGGCATTGGAGACAGAGGAGACCTCCTTGTAGCCGTTCATCGAGGGGATGTTGATCTCGATGTCGTAGGTACGTGCCATCGATGCAGAGCAGTCCTCGGCGGCGAGCTTGACGGTGCGGAAGTGGAAGCCGAGCCCCTTCACGAGGTTTTCTGCCTTGGTGACCAGCTCGTCGAACGCCTCGTCAGACTTTTCGGGGAGGGTGTACTGGAACATCTCGACCTTGTTGAACTGGTGTCCGCGCACCATACCACGCTCATCTGAGCGGTAAGAGCCCGCTTCGCGGCGGAAACAGGGGGTGTAGGAGACCATTTTCTTGGGCAGATCGGCTTCGGTGAGGATCTCGCCCCTGTAAACCGATGCGAGCGCGGCTTCTGCGGTGGGCAGCATATAGTGCATACGGTTGTCGGTCGGGTTTTCGATTTTGTAGACCTCGTCGGCAAACTTGGGGAACTGTCCTGCGGTCAGTCCGCACTCATATTCGAGCATATGAGGGGGCAGAATGAGCTCGTAGCCATCTGCGAGGTGGGTGTCGATGAAGTAGTTGAGCAGTGCCCATTCGAGGCGTGCGCCCATGCCGCGGTAGATCCAGAAGCCCGAACCTGCCAGCTTGGTGCCCCGTTCATAGTCGATCAGACCGAGCGCGTTGCAGAGATCAACGTGGTTTTTTGGCTCAAAATCGAATTTGTGAGGCTCGCCGAAGTAACGGAGGGGCTCGTTATTCTCCTTGCCGCCGGGGAGGAGGTCTTCATCGGGCAGATTGGGCAGTCCGAGCATGACGCCCGTCAGCTGCGTTTCAACTTCCTTGAGCTTGGCGTCGTTCGCGTCGATGGTGGCCGAAATTTCCTTCATCTGTGCGAAGATCTCGCTCGTGTCCTTACCTTCCTTCTTGTACTGAGGGATCATTTTCGAGGTCTTATTCTTTTCGGCTTTGAGCGCCTCGGTGGTGCCGATCAGCGCTCTGCGCTCGTTGTTCAGCTTCAGGATGAGATCGATGTCTTCCTTTGCGTCCTTGCCCTTCTTTGCGAGGCGGGCTACCACCTCGTCGGGCTTTTCAATAATGTATTTAATGTCCAGCATGATTGATCTCCTTGGTTTTATTAGTCTTTTGTAATTTCGTCGCCGCAAAGCTGAACGAGCAGTTTCTGCAGGTCGTCGTTGTCTGTGTATTCGAGCTCGAGCTTCTTCACGCGTGCGCCTTCGATAATCTTTACCTTGCGTCCGAGGATGCCGCGTATTTTTTTCTCGAGCTCGGCGGTGTAATCGACCCCGGAATCGGTTTTTTTGAGCTGTTCGCTGCCTTTTTCGGCACGCAGGTTCATTCTGCGCACGAGCTCTTCGGTCGCACGGACCGAGTAACCCTTGTCAACAACGGTTGCCGCTGCCACTTCGATGTCCGATCGGTACTTCAGACCGAGCAGGGTGCGTGCATGACCTGCCGAAATGAGGTCGTCCGACACCATTTTGATCACACTTTCAGGTAGATCGAGCAGTCTGAGCGAGTTGGTGACGGTGCTTCGCGATTTTCCGACGCGTGAGGCGACCGTCTCCTGCGTAAGGTTATACTCATCGAGCAGTGCCTTGTAGGCAAGTGATTCTTCGATTGCGTTGAGATTTTCGCGCTGGATGTTCTCGATCAGCGACAGTTCGGCGGATTTCTGGTCATCGGCTTCGATGATAACGACCGGTACTTCGGTCAGCCCTGCCATTTTAGAGGCGCGCCAGCGGCGTTCGCCTGCAATGATCTCGTAGAATTCGCCTACCGTTTTGCGCACGATGATCGGCTGGATCAGCCCGTGTGTTGAGATCGAATCGGCGAGCTGTGAGAGTGCTTCGTTGTCGAAGACCTTGCGCGGCTGATCTGCGCGCGGCTGAATCTCGCTCAATCGAAGGGTATGTACACCCGATTCGGTCTCGACGGCGGTGTTGTCTACGAATAGTGAATCAAGCCCACGCCCGAGCCCGCTTTGTTTGGGTTTAGCCATGTTTGTTTCCTTTCTTATTGTAATCAGATGCGGCTCATGAGCTCATCTGCCAATGCTTTGTATGCTTGTGCGCCCTTCGACGACTTGTCGTAGTAGACGATCGGCATTCCGTAGCTGGGCGCCTCGCTCAGCTTGACGTTGCGGACAACGGTTGTTTCAAAGAGTTTGTCGGCGTAGTACTTCTCGAGCTCTGCTTTGACCTGAGCAGAGAGGTTCAGGCGTTTGTCGTACATTGTAATGAGTATGCCTGTGATCTCGAGCGCGGGATTAAAGTGCTTTTTGACCTTTCGAATGGTCATCATCAGTTGCGACAGCCCCTCGAGTGCATAAAATTCACAGATCATCGGGATCACGATCCCGTCTGCGGCAGTCAATGCATTGAGCGTCAGCAGTCCAAGCGACGGGGGACAGTCGATGATGATGTAATCGAACTCATCTTTGATCTCTGCTAACTTGCCCGCGAGAATTCGCTCGCGCTTTTCGGCTGAGACCAGCTCATATTCAGCGCCCGCGAGGGCGATGTTTGTGGGAATGACCCACAGATTGTCGAATTCTGTCTTGGTCAGCGCTTCGCTTGCAGCGCAACTGTCGATAATTAGGTCATACGACGTCTTTAGATCGGCATTCTTTCGGACTCCTACGCCTGTGGTGGCATTTCCCTGTGGATCGATGTCGCACAGCAGGACCTTCTTGCCCTTTTGCGCGATGCACGCCGCCAAATTGACCGCCGAGGTCGTCTTTCCGATGCCGCCTTTTTGGTTGGATAATGCGATAATTTTGCCCAATATTCACACACCCCTTAATTCTTGGCGTTATTGCAGCTTTGGTAGTTACTTTCTAACCTCTTTATTATAACACGATTCTGTCAATTCGTCAATAGAATTGAAAGGATTTTCGAATGTTTCACGTGAAACGTTTGCGCAAATGTCGGGTGATGTTTCACGTGAAACATCGGGTGGCGCATCATGCGCGGCTGATCGAGGCGCATCAAGCGATGCATATTGCAATTTGGCGACCGTGATGGTGAAGCGATAGCTGTCTGCACCGTCAGAGCGCTCGATCTCGGTTGCAAAACCTGCGGCTTGCATCATTTCGGCGGCGCGTTCGACTGTGTTGAGGAATATGCGAATGTCGCGCACGAAGATCTTTTCCGATTGGGTCAGTCGGAAGTCGGGAGAATTCACGGCTTGTCGGATCAGTGCGGAGCGATCGATTTTTTCACCTGACTCCATGATTTTCTCGAGTATGAGCTTGCGAAGGGTGGAATTTTCGAGCTTGCAAAGCTCAAGTGCATCGGCTTCGGATAGCTTCAGCAGTCTTACGAGTCGCTTTTCATATGCAGATAGAACTGTCAGCGAAAGCTTGGATTGCAAATAGTCTTCTTTCAGCGAAAATAGCCGCGACAATTCGCTCGCTGAGAGTGTTTTAAGTAAAGTTTGTATATCTTCTGCCAGATCAAGGTAGTGCGGCTGCTTGCGCATCAGGTTTTCGGAGAGCGATAGCTGAAGCGGTAAGCGGCTTTCGCGTTTGACTACGATCGCGGTGATGTGAGTTCTGCCAAGCAGCGACACTGCCTCTAATCGTCTTTGACCCGTGATCAGTCGGTATTTTTTGCCTTTGCTTTGCTTTTCTACCAGTACCGGGTGCAGCAGTCCGCATTGGCGTATATTTTCCGCCAGTGCCGCAATTTCTACCCCGTCAGTCGGATTGGTCTCCCTGTCATAGGCGATTTCCCCGATCGGTAGCTTCCATAATGGGGTCGAATCGCGGTCGGTGAACAGCCATTTTTCAAATTTTTCCTGCCAATTCATACGAATTCCTCCTTTTTTCTCACTATATCACAGCGTCTGTGCAAAATATCGCACTATTTGTCGCTTCGAAAAAAGATGTGACTACAGCGGTAGACGTACGAGTGGAAACAACGGTTGTCTATCGCTGTAGTTGTATGCTGGATTGACAAGCATTCAATGATTGCTACAGCAGCAAAATCAACATGCCGCCGGTCAGTATGAGCAGTCCTATGGTAGAGCGGTGTTTTAGCTTTTCTTTAAATACCGTCCGTTCGAGAAATACACTCACCAGTATGCTCAGCTTGTCGATCGGCTGTACGATGCCTGCCTGTGCACCCTTTGAAGCAAGTGCGCGGAAATAGCAGAGCCACGCAAACGCCGTCGAAAGCCCGGACAAGCCTACGAACAGCATCGTTTTGCGGTCGATCCGACCGATCGAATCTTGCTTCTTTTTGCCGATCACCGTCGTCCATGCAATGACAAACATTACGCATGTGCGTATGGCGAAGCCCAAATCGGAGCTCAGCTTTTCGACGCCCGCCTTTGACAGCAACGTGGTGGCGGAGGCAAGAACAGCCGATTTGACCGACCAAATCAGCCAATTCTTTTGTTTCCTGCACTTTCCGAAGGGCTCTTGCGGTTGGGCGGCTTCGATCTCGTCTGTGCACTTGTCGGTTGTCTGCATTTTGTCGATCATGAGCAGTGCGCCGCCGATGATCAATGGGATTGAGATCAGCTTCGTTCCCGTCATCGGCTCGTGCAGAAATAGCCAACCGCCGACAATGGTGAGCGTGATGCCCGCCTTGTCGACCGATGCCGCTTGACTGACCGAGCTCTCGCGAAGCGCCTTGAAGTAGCATATCCATGACAATGCGTTAGTGATCCCCGAAAGCAGGGGAAAGACCAGCGCATCTCCCTTTGCGCGCCCTATATCTCCGTAGCTGCCCGTGATCAGTACAGTTAGCCATGCAAACGCCAATATCACCACGCTGCGCAGTGCGACCGCTACATCCGAATCGACCTTCTTCATCCCGTACTTGGCAAGCACCGCCGTCGTCCCCGAAAAGAGCGCTGATCCCAGCGCAAACATCAACCACATATGATATCACCATTTGCAGTATGCCC
>CAYRQA010000023.1:0-5970 GCA_964426285.1 uncultured Lachnospiraceae bacterium
CGTCCTCGGCTGTCCAGTAGTCCACCCCTCGGACAGGCGTGTAGCCCGGCGCACCCGCATCGCCGGGGATGCCGGGTGTGCCGGGTGTGCCGGGTTCACCCGGCGCACCATCCTCTCCTCTCAACGATTCGAGCCATGCCGCCTCGTTCCCCTCAAAGCCATTTGCAACGGCGACCTCGTAAGCCGACGAGCCGTCAAATTCGCCGTTTTCCGCCTTTTGAGCGAGTTCCTTCGCGATGTTGTTTGCACTGTTTGCGGCGGCATTTGCCTGCGATGCCGCGGTTGAAGCGGCATTTTTCGCGCCATTTACGTCCTCTGCCGCTTTGTTTGCCTGTGCTGCAGCTTGCTCAGCCTGACTGATCGCACCGCTCACACCTAAAGCGGCAGAGTTTGCGGCATTTGCGGCACTTTTTGCTTCCGCAGCAGCTTCCTCGGCGGACGAAACAGCCTCATTTGCTCGTTCAACCGCCTGCTCAGCAGATGAGGCGGCTGTTTCAGCCTCTCGCACTGCTTCTTTGGCAGCAGTTTCAGCCGCTTCGATCTTCTCCTCCGATTCCTCAATCGCCGCCTTTGCGTTTTCTACGTCTTTGACCGCCTGTTCTACGCGGGGTACATCCTCGCTCATGAGCGTGTCCCACTCTTCGGCAAACTCGTCGACCCGCTCGAGCAACTCCTTGTAATAGAGCGTCTCGACCTTGCCGGGCGCATAATCGGTCGGCTTGGCACGCTCCAGCACGTTGATCCCGTCGTACTCGGTCTGTGTGAGGCATCCGTGCTCATCCGAACTCACGCCCCACAGGATGATGCGCCCTGCCTTCACGAAGAGCACGTCGGGGATCTCGACGTACCTGCCGTTCTCGCCCTCGATCACGGGCTGTACCGGCGCAGGACCGCCGATGCGGTTGTTGTACATATGCACCTCGGTCAGCTCGGCGGCATCAGCCGTCAGCTTCACCGTCTGCCCCGTGTCCCACTGGTAGTATTCGTCTTTCGGAAATTCCAGAAACATTGTCATTCCTCCTTGTCTCTATCATTGTACCACAGGGGGGACGGTCTTGCCGTCCCCCCACGTGCACGAGATAATCGCGTAAACGCGATTATCTCGGCGAGTTCTGTTTCGGCGGACGAAGCCCGCCGTTTTGCCCTCTCGAGCAAAAACAGCAAACCTCGCACGTTTATTCCTCCTCTTCATCATCTTTTCGCCAGCCCTTGAGCGTGTTCCTCAGCTCCTTCGGTCTGCCGTAGAGCTCCGAATCGGCGAGGATGTCCTCGATGCGCTCGCATTCCTCGGTGTTGCCGCTGTCGTATGCCGCTTTGTAGATCGGCTTCCAGTAGCGGGTCATTGAGGATCGCACCGACGAGCGCGCCTTCTCTTCCTCGGTGCCGTTCGCCACCTTCGTCGCGATCAGATCGTCGATGATCTCATGCGCGAGGTCTTCGTCGCCCCCCTCATAGGCGGCGTTTATGTCGGAGGTGTTGTACCACGAAGTCTCCTCGTCCTTCTCCTCGGTCTCTTCCTCCTCTTTCGGCGACAGCTCGGAGACTTGCGCGGCGGCGGCAGCCTTAATGTCCTCGCGTTCAAAGATACCCTCTCCTTCGATCTCGTCGAGCAGTTCGGTGTATCTTCGCTTGTCGCCCGAAATATACGCCTCTGCCGCCTCGTTAATTCTCGCGTCCTTTTCCCTGATTCCTTTGCGAATCGCGCTGCTCAGCGCACTCTCGCTCTTGTAGGAAGCTCTCAGCCGCGAGAGATATTCCTCGTCGCCTGCGACCATCGCATCGTAGAGCTGATCGCTCTTCGACTCACCGAGATCAAGGGCATTCGCAAACGGCGTGAGCGCCACAACGCCCGCCTGCATCTGATCCCCGAGCGCCTTGAGGGAAGTGTCCCGATTGCCGAAGAGATCGGTTCCCGCCACCTGAACGGTATTAAATATCGCCTTGACGTCTCGCGTTGCATTTTTCAGCGGCAGACCAAAGAAATCCGTGACCGCCGTTCCGACGTTCCACCAACCGAGCAAGATTTGTCCCATGTTGTTCTCGTCGTCCTCTTTGTAAGTCGAGATGAGTTTGTCAATCGCGTCCACTGCATTGGAGAAGAGCGTCATATCCGATCGTTCCACGTCCCATCCCTGCAGGAGCGACCATGCGTCCCGTAGGACTGGCACGTAACCAAATACCGACAGCGAATCGAGCGTCTCGCTCGTGAAGGAAGAGAGGTATTTTTCGAGATATGTTTCGTCATCATCGTCGTCGCGCATGGCGTAGATGATCGACGCAAGCGCGGCATTGTAGACCACACCCACTATCACCGACGAACAGTACCGAAGCCCTTTCACTCTCGTTTTCTTGTCACCGAGCATCTTCACGCCCTCGGTGAACATATTGAGCGTAGTGGTCGGCTCTGCCATGAATGCCGTCATCATCTTCATCAGCCCGCTCTTCGAGCGCATATTCGCCGATCTCGAGAGCACCGAGTCATAGACCTGCGTTTTGCCGATGACCTCGGTAAAACGCTCTCCCACTGCTTCGAGATATTCTTTACTGCCCACCTTCAGATCATGGCGGCGGTCATTGATCTCCTCTTTGACCGCATTCCAGATTGCGCACCATGTCTTCTCGTCCATCCATGCAGGCATTCTCGAAAGCAGATTGTCTCTGTAGTTGCCATCCTTGAAGAAGCCTTTGACCGAATCAAGCCCCTTGTTATATTCCTTCTCGGTCAGCCATGCAGCCGAGGCACCGCCGCCGCCCACGTCAAAGCCGCCCATGTTCTTGATGACCGCACAGCCGGCATAGCGCATCATTTCGTCTCGCGTGTCCTTGAACGACTTTCTCGGCACCTTCTTGCTACCGAAATACTGCGGCAGGATCTCGCCGTATGCACGTGCGATCGCCGATCGCTGCTGGACCACCACCGACAGCGAGAGCATCGTTGCGCCCTTTTTGAACATACTCAGCAGTTTTCCGTATGCCAGCTCTACCGAATCGGCACGCACGCCGCCGTTGAGCTGTTTCAGAAGTTCATCGAAATACGCCGTGCATTCCTTACCGTAATTCGCTTCGAGCTCGTTTTTGAAGGATCGTCGGTTCTCGCTGTAATTCATGACGCGGGTGAAGTTCTCGATCGGCAGCACCATCGAGTGATAGAGCGCCATCTCGTTGCAGTGCGCCGACCAGTCCTCGACAAAATCGTCAATGTAAAGCGCATTGGAGGCATTCACGTCGGTCTTCTTGGTCATGCCCTTCTCTCGGAGCTTCACAAGATCGACCGGCGCATCCTTCGTCTCGTGTCCCTCCCCCACCGTGTGCATCGGGGAATAATTCTCTTCCCCGAAGATGTCGATGCCGTAGAGCACACGCGAAATCTCGTTGCCCTTCGCCGAAAGCTCGGTCGAGTGATACTTCTGCAGTTCCTCGACGAACCCCTTCTGTTCAGTGGTGAGGTTTTCGTTGATCGCCTTCACGATCTGCTCTTCGGTCATGGGGAACTTGTCTCCGTGCCGAACGGTGTATTCGACCGTCTTTCCGTCCACCGTCTTTTTGTACCTTCTCGCTTCACGGAAGGTGAGCCCGCCTTGCGTGAGGTGTCTTAGCGCGCTCTCGCCTCTGCGGTAGAGTGCATAGAGCTTCATGAGCTGCCCCTTGGTCAGTGCGAACGATCTGCCATCGGAGGAGGTCAGATGCACCAGCTCCTTCATGTTCCATTTGCTGTAACCGTATTTCTGATCGATCTTCCGAAACGTATCTTTCGCTTCCTGCATATCCACGCCGTAGACGCTCTCGCCCTTCATCAGCCCTTCAAAGAGCCGAGTCAGCACCTTATTCCCCACGCGCAGGACCGCATAGAAGGGCTTCTCGTTGTCCCAGCTCAGCTTGCGCGCGATCGGCTTGCCGAACTCGTCGGTCGCAGGCTTCTTCCCTTTGGTGATCTCCTCATTCCGTGCTCTCGCCGACTCGACCGAAATGCTCGTGTTCCTCTGCTCGTCGAAATAGCGGTTGCTGTTGCGCACGCTCTGGCGAACCATGCAGTAGAACTCATACAGCTGACGAAGCTGGTAATTATCCATGCTCGCGAACTTGACGTTGCCGAGCACTTCTTTCAGAACGTCAATTCTGTTAAGGATCGCCTCCGCTTCCGCTTGAGTCGCTTCGTTGTTCTTCACCTTCTCATAGGCTTTCTCAAGCGCACCCAGCCGCTCGGCAACCTTTTCGGATGCCGCCTCAAGGCGCTTGATGGTCTGATAGATCTTGTCCCTCTCGGAAGGCTCAGACTCAGTTGCGAGCTGGCGTCTCAGCCGCTCGATCCGCTCGGCAGCGTTCACCGAATCCATATCGCATACCTTCAGCGCCGCTGCTACCGCGAGCTGAAGCTCGGGCAGAATGTGCTTTTGCTTGGTCGGGTCCTTGAGCAGGGTCAGCAGTTCGGAATAGACCTTGAAAGCCTTCCGTCTCAGCTCGGTGCGCTCTCTCGCCGCCGTCCAGTCCTTGGTGGCTTGGCGGTACTTCTCCTGCGCTTCCCTCGCTTTCTGCTCCGCACGCTTGCGCGATGCCTCGGCATACGCCTCCGCTTTTGCCCGAATGTTGGCGATCTGCTCGTCGCGCCGTTTGCGGAGGTTGTCCATCTGCCGCTTGTGCTCACGGCGAAGCTCTGCCATCTGACGGTCCTTCGCTTCACCGTAGGTGCGAAGGGTCATCACGTCCCAGAAGCTCTCGTACACCTGCTGATGAAGCCCCTGCTCGATCAGATCATATTCCCACATATCGAGCATATCGCTCATTTGACTGTTCTTCAGCGCAGACACTGCCTCGGCAAGCGCGTCGGGCATATCCGCTTCTTTCGTGTTCGCATCGAAGTAGTTCGGGTAAAGGTCACTCAGCTCGCCCCACACGTCGGCAAGCGTCGTCTCGGCATCCTTGGCGAGTCGTACCGCACCGAACAGCCCCTTGCGGTACTCGTTATAGCTGTCGTGAAGCGCCAACACCTCGCGCATCTGCACATCGCTCAGCGATACACGAAGCGATTTCAGATGTCCTTTCAACTCCTGTGTTTCGGGGTCAACGTCCTTCTGCGTCCGTCTGTGCTCCATCAGCCAGTCGACGATCGGTGCGCTTCGTTCTCTCAGTGCCTCGGGTGTCACCCCCTGCCCTCTCGCAATGAACTCGTAGTAACCGTGCAGAAGCGCGATCAGCTTCGAGCGATCGCCCCTTGCGTTGGCAATCTGCATCAGCTTGCCTGCGGCGGCATTGACCGACCCTTCGGTGAAGCGTGTACCGTTTGCGACCGTGTTGCGGATGTTCACCGCCTCGATCAACCTGCGGTTGTCCTCCCGAAGCACGTCGTTCTGCGCCTGCAGCAGTCGGTTGACCTTCCGCTGTTCCTCGAGCGCCTCACGGTCCCGGTCGGAATAAAGAATTTTATTTTTCTCTTTGAAACTCTTGATTTCTTTGCGAAAATGTGTTATACTCTTTTCGAGAGATGATTTCGTTATATTCCCAAGTCCTGCTGACTTGGCAATCACTGACAGATCGTCTCTCTTTTTTTCATTGAAATCTAACACTCTTCCGTCATTAACTGCATTTCTGATGAGCTCGTCATAACCAACGCGTCCTCCACCTTTTTCGGTGAAATTTCGTTCCGCTACCGTAAGTACAATATGTGGTTTGGTCTTAAAACTGCCATTTATTTCACGATTGGAATAAAAGCTCAAAACAGCATATAAAGGCGCATTGTTGTTCCCAAACTCATCAAGAATCATAATAACCGCAGGATTGCCGACTTTGGTTTTGGTTTCAATAACCATTGTCGGATTGTTAATTGACAACAGCGCACTGGTCATTTTATCAATGCCGAGGTTGTGAAAATGTATATCTTCTCCGCTTCGTTTGATAGGCCTGCCATCATTGATCGCTTGCTCTTTCGATACCATATTTTCATAGGCATGATCGCGATAAATATACACTTCGCCT
>CAYRQA010000023.1:6070-17711 GCA_964426285.1 uncultured Lachnospiraceae bacterium
CATATACTACTCGAACTTCGTACTGCTTTTTGCGCTGATCGGCATTGCGATGGTCGTCGGTGCGATCAGTATTCGCCCCAAAGCCAAGGATATCGACGATCAGATCGACACTGCCCGCAAAGCCTTCGCTGACGGGACTGCAGAAAAGCTGAAATACCCCGACGATTTTGAGGAAACAGCCTCACTTTATGGGGCTTTATCGAAGGATCTGGTGAAAAAACACTCAAGAACGGTGATCGGTTCACCGACCGAGTAATGTTCGCTTCGCTTTATCTCAAACGCAGTCAGCTCTATGTCCGCACAGAGGTCTGCTCACTGACCGAAGAACGCAGTACGTCAAGTGAATATTGCCTTCCCCTTGCGGGCATGACATTGACAGCCGATGAATCGGCGCGTACAGTGACGATCACTACGACTGAGGAGAAACTGACGCTTGCCATTCAAAGCGTCAACTATCTGCTGGAAGAATATATCGCCAAGGTTGAACGGCAGATCAAGAAAGCGGTCTAATTTAATGACACATCCATCAAAACAGCCCCATTCTGACGAATGGGGCTGTTTGCCATTATTTATCTCGATTCTCTTCCCTGTTTTTGATCGCTTTGCGGCGGCTGTAGGCAAACACGATCGCCTGGAAAAGAGAGGTCACACAGAAAACGCAGAGCATCCACTTGGTGATATCGTTGTTGATGAACGCCATCGCTCGGTTGTAGCGGTCGGTCACGAAGAGCACGAGCAACACTACGGAAAGTATGATATTAATATGCGGCAGTGCAGAGAGGCAGGCATTGCCGATGCTTTTCAGAATTTTCATCATTTGAGTACCTCTCCGACCCCGATAATATCATACAGCTCACGCTGCTCATCGCCGTCTTCTTCTCTTTGATCGTCCCATCGGACAACCAGATCGCCCCAATACGCCTGACAGCTGTCACCGCCATCCAGATTATAGGCGACCTTGCAGCCGAGTGCCTCGTAGATCTCGGCAAGCTGGAACATCCGCACCCCGTCCGAATCATCCGAGCGTCCGTCAACGACCACAAAGCAGTAATGACCGGGTTCATAGTAGCCGATCGACGCACGCGGATGACGCTCGCTGATCACATTACGGTCATAGCTCTCACTGGAAAACTCCGTGATTGCATTACCCGAATCATCGAGCAGTCCGGGACCGAATTGCCAGATCTGGTAGGGTGCTTTTGCGGCGATCTCCTCCCAGTCGTATTCGTCGGGGGTGATCGTTTCCATCGTACCGTCATAGTAGAGCACACAGATGTCAGTGCTGATATAATCGGAGGTGCAGAGCACTTCCCCATTGCGGACTGCCACCTGCGTATGGTTGGTATTGCCCCAATAGTCACCGTTTATGGCAGCAAGGGCAGGACCGTCGTTGATGAGGTTTCCATCGGCATCTGTCAGATCAGCTGCCGAATCGATCAGATCGGTGATCGGTTCCCGTTTGGGGACTGCCACCGTGTAGAGGTTTTCGACGTTGCGCACGTATATGTCGTAGACAAAATACTGCACATCATAGGTCTTATTGTTGTAATAAAGCTCGATATTCTCTTCGGTCAGCGTCATGCTGATATCCTGACTGATATATGTATCATCGGTCGAGATGACCGTTTCGCCCGTCTTTAAAAAGACTTCGGGGAGTGTTTGGGCAAAATCGCCCGAATAGTCGTATTCGCCGTCCTTCACGATCGGTGTCGGCGCTTCGTCGTCGTTCTCACTCGAAACAGGCTTGGTGAAATGCGTCTTGTCTGATTGATCGAGCTCGATCGCCCCCCACAGCGTTCGGACATGGTGAAAATAAGCAAATGAGCAAAGAACTGCTCCGATCAGGATCAGATCGAGCAGGATCAGTACCCAGCTCGGCAGGAGAGTGGTTTTCTTCATGCACTATCTATCTCTTTCTGCGGTAATGGCAAATTTGATGATCTCTTTATAGATCTTCACCGAATCCTTAATGGGATCGAAATGAGAAGAGCTGTTATCATTTTCGTAGATCGTCTCGATCGTAAGCTCATCGATTTTGATCTTATCGCGTGCGGCAGCCATGAGCACGTTCATTTCGTATTCGTAGCGATCGCCGGGGATCTTCAAAAGCCAATCAAGGAGCGAACAATCGAAGCCGCGCAGTCCTGTCTGCGTGTCCTGCACACGAACACCGCTGACAAGTGCATATACCTGTCGGGTAAGGCTGTTGCCAAATCGCGAACGAAGCGGAACCTCGCCCACAAACTGTCTCGAACCGATGACAAAAGCGGACTGCCCTTGGTGCAGCTGATCGAAAACGCGTGCAATATCGGCGGGTGCATGCTGCCCGTCCGCATCGGCAGTGATCAGATAGCGGCAGTTCGGAAAGCATTTTCGGATGCAACGCATCCCCTGTTTGAGAGCACCGCCCTTGCCGCGATTTTGGGCATAGCGCACCACGCGTGCATACCTGCCCGCTTCGATAAAGATTGTATCGTATGCAGCAGAGCTGCCGTCATCGACGACGATCAGTCCCAAGTCACGCTCTGCGAGCGCTTTGAGTGTCGCGATCAGCTTTTCGTCGGGCTGATAGGCGGGAATCAGTACGAACGTATCCATAGGCTGTCCTTTCGCTGTCTTATCAAATTCATATAAATACCTATTTTAATGTTATCGGCCTTTTGTGAAGTAAAAAAGGGTTGAAATGTAAACAGGTTGTAAAATATTGCAACGAAATCATTGAAGCGCAGGCACGTTTATGCTATAATGAAGCTACTATCAAGCAATCGAAAAGGATGTGAGCAGAATGAATTTGGAAGCGATTCAAAAGGTACTGGAGGAAAAGGGTTATACCGTCTCTGTTTTTGAGCGCGCAAAAGATGCGAGCGATTACATCGATGCGCAGATCGACCGAAAAACGGTCGGTATGGGTGGTTCGGTGACACTTGAAGAGCTGGGACTCTATGAAAAGTTGGCAGTTCACAACACAGTCCACTGGCATCAGCGCATCCCCGAAGGTATGACGAGCAAAGAGGTTCGAGTAGCTGCCAATGCGTCGCAGATCTATATCTCTTCGGTCAATGGGCTTGCCGAAACAGGTGAGATCATCAATATCGACGGTGTCGGAAACCGCGTTGCAGCAACCTTCTTCGGACATGAAAAGGTCTATCTCGTTGTCGGTAAAAACAAGATCGCCGCAGATTACGATCGTGCACTCTACCGTGCGCGAAACGTTGCAGCACCGCTGAATGCCAAGCGACTGGGCGTTCAGACCCCCTGCGCTCTCAATGCGGATCGCTGCTATGACTGCAAGAGCTCTGCCCGTATCTGCCGTGGACTATCGGTGTTCTGGTCGAAGCCTATGATGAGTGATATCGAAGTGGTGCTGATCAACGAGGACTTGGGTTATTGATCCAAAAAAATACGGACAGTCAGAACTGTCCGTATTTTCATTTTCCTTATTTTCCGTATACCAGCTCTCTCCAGAGCTTAGCGTTCTTTGTGTAATCGACCTCAAGGACAGATGAACCGTTGATCGAGGCATTATCCCATGTTTTATCAGCAGGAATGCGGAAATTCTGAATCGAATAATCCTTATAAGTGGTTGCGACAGAGGTGAGCAGTTTCGTGCAGTCACCGAGTGTAAGGTCGGTGGTCACAAGCGGTAGGATCTCAGGAAGAGCTGCCATCAGTTCGCTGAATTCCATCGACTGCGCCTTCTTTACGATCGAACCGAGAACTTTTCTCTGCCGTTCGGTTCTGCCGAAATCATCATGCTCCACACCCGAAACACCTGCACCCGAATAGCGATCGCGGCAATAGTAAAGTGCCTGTTCG
The DNA here is from genome assembly GCA_964426285.1 of uncultured Lachnospiraceae bacterium. GTDB lineage: Bacteria > Bacillota > Clostridia > Oscillospirales > CAG-272 > CAKSQF01. The sequence continues at coordinate 9,887 of CAYRQA010000023.1, forward strand.
CCTGTCAGATGGTAGGTGGCGTTGGTTCCGGATACCAGCTGTTTCTCTGAGAAATCGGTATATTTCTTAAGTCGGTTGATCTCCTGTTCGCGTGCTTTTTTCTTTTCGCTGAAGGGAACGTCGACACCGCCGATCTCGTCAATGATGACCTGGAAGGATTCGAAGCCGACCCTCACATAGTTGTCGGTTTCAATGCCCAAATAGGTTTTGATCGTGTCGTTCAGCATTTTTACACCGCCAAACTGATACGCTGCGTTGAGTCTATTGTTTCTACCCAATCCCACAATCTCAATATACATATCTCTCATCAATGATGTGAAGGTGATCTGCTTGGTATTGGTATTGATCGAAACAACGATCATCGAGTCAGAACGAGTTTGCGCCTCACCGGGACGCTCGTCGGTTCCCAAAAACAGAATATTCATGATGCCGTCTGTCGAAATGGGCGGCTCGATAACGGGCGGTGTGATACTCGAAATAGGGGTGTCCGTACTGGTATAGTTCGGATCTCTCGTGTCGGTCGATGCGGCATAATTCTTCAGAACTGCGATCTGCTCGGGTGTGAGCTCAGGGTCTTTGATCACCTCTTCAAGCGGAACGCCCTCGTTCAGTTTATCGTATGCACGCAGAAGTGCATCATTTACTTCAACAGTCGGTGCGAAATCGGCATTGGGATCATAAGTCATTCTATTATAAAGTCCCACCGCATAGGCGGCAAGGACAGACGCGGCAATTATCAAGAGCGCTAATATACAGACCAAAACGATGATCAGTATTTTACGAGTTTTCGTCATTACATCCTCCGGATATTTTTTCAAATTACCCACTTATTATACTTGTAATAAATGGAAATGTCAATCCCGATATTGTGAATAATCTGAAAACTCATGTTTACATTTTATATACGAAAATAGTCTGCCCCGGTCGATCTCAAATATCCGCAAAAAGGAGATGCTCTTCGCATCTCCTTTTCATTTCAGTATCGATTTAGCCGATATTGGCTACCTTTTCAGCCTTTGTGCCGCTGATCGAATAGTAAGCGTCTTTAGACCAAGCGTAGAAATCGTTCGCTTCCGCATAGAACGAGAATCCGAGAATATCGTCTTCCACCTTCTTGGGAGAACCGGACTTTCCGCCGCGGTAAAGCTCGTCGTCTTCATTGATGAAGTATACCTTTCCGCCCTTTACGGCAACGGCATAATCAACGTCATCGGCAACCTTCTTCATGCTCGACTTGCTCTTGACGTAGTAGAGGGTATCGTTTTCGTCAACTACAAAGATATGCTCTCCGTCGGGCGTGCTGGTGAAGCCCATGATAGCTTCTTTCGATTCGTACTCGGTAGCAGACTTGCTGTACTTCGTGATATCGTAGGATCTCAGCGACTCGTTCTTCGTGAAGATAACTGTCTTGCCGTCCTCGAGCATTTTGATCTGGTCGGCGTTCTTCAGCTCACTCAGCTTCTCAACGTCACCCTTGGTGTTCTTGAGGTAATAGTAGTTGTCATCGATTCTGACAGCGCACTTCTTGAAAGAAGCAACATTGTAAGAAGAGATGCCGCCTGCATAAGAGGAAGAACCGGAGGGTGCAAGTACACGGTAAAACTCACCGTCTTCAATCACAACCTTATTCTTGCCCTTCACTGCAAGGTAGGTCTTTGTCTCGTCCTTCTTGTCGTTCGCAGAGAAAATAAGCTCGCTGCCGTCGCGGTTGAAGCACCAATCGAAGGTCAACGTATCATCTGTGCCCAGCAGTTTGGTATCGTTCACATAGAAGCTGCTCTTGCCTTCGTCGTTCGATTTCACATAGTAGATATACTTGGCATCATTCGAAATTGCAACGATGGTCGAATCCTTCTTGTCGAACTTTTCGCCCTTCTTGCCATTCTTGGAGACGAAGACTTCGATTTCCACGTCAATCGCTCCATCCTCATCTTCGCTCTCATTTACTTGAGAGTATGCGAACGCACTGCCGTCGGGAGAGACCGTATTGAGATAAGCAACGTCCGAATCTATCTTCTTTGACTTCGATGCCTTCGAAAGCTCGCCTACGTACAGGTCGCCGTCGTAGGTGACATAGATGAGAGTGTCGCCGAATGCGGAGATCAAATAGTCTTCTACGTCCTCAGCAACGACTTCTGGACCCTTTGAGGTGATAACGTAGAGCTCGCTGGAGCGTTCGCTTTCGAGTGAATCCTCATCGCTCTCCTCGTCGCTCTCTTCCTCGGTCTCAACGAGAACGACCGCGTATTTATTGGCATAGTCGGTCGAAATTTCGTATTTGCCATCGATCAATTTACTGATCTCTTCATCAAGCGTGACAGGCTTCTTGCCGCTGAAGATCAGGACGTACTCACCGTCATCATTTTTGGTGATGTCGATATAATTCTTGCCGGAAGTCTTGAACTTGTCGGGGATAAACGCCCCGATAATCGAAACAACCAGCGCCAAAACGATCAGCGCAACCACGCCGATCAGGACATAGCGGATAATTTTCTGATAATTCAGAGAAGATCCGGAAGTCTTGTTAACTACATTTTCAGTATCCATATGTATCCTCCTGATAATAATTTATTATGGTTATTATACATCAAAAGAGCGCGATTGTCAATGAATTTTGCGAATTAATTTCGACAAAATGATGAAAAGTTGTTGTATTGTCGCCTTACAGGGTCAATTTGTTGCGACGTCTACTTTTTTTGCTCACTCCTGCCATTTTTCCATCGGCTTGGTGCGCGACTTCTCGAGGGCAGCCTTCATTTCAAGCTCATAGCTGGTCTTATAGTAGCCCTGCTTATCCTTGTAGAGGAAGAGCTTTCCGTCATCCATCATGTAGATCTTGTCTGCACGGTCGGCGATCGACATATCGTGCGTAACCATGATCATCGTCATACCGAGCATCTGACGGGTCTCAAGAAGCAGCTCGAGCACTTCATCCGCATTTCTGCGGTCAAGGTTACCGGTCGGCTCATCTGCAAAGAGCACCTGCGGCTGATTGATCAGCGCACGCGCAATGGCAACACGCTGCTGCTGACCTCCTGAGAGTTCACTCGGCAGATGGTTCAGTCGGTTGCCGATCTTGAGCGATAGGATCAGCTTTTTAAGATTTTCCTGATACTTGAAATCGGGCTTGTTGCACATGACGGTCGGAATGAGGAGGTTTTCGAGTGCAGTCAGCTGCGGGATCAGATTGTGCTTCTGAAAGACCACACCCGTATATTCCCCGCGGAACCGTCCGAGCTTATCGGCAGGCATTTTGGTGATTTCATTGCCGCGGATGGTGACGCTGCCGAAGTTGGGGCGGTCGAGCCCTGCGAGCAGACTGAGCAGCGTCGATTTTCCCGAGCCCGACGAGCCGATGATAGCGAGAAATTCACCGTCGTCCACCTTGAGCGAAACACGGTCGACTGCGGTGATCACCGCGTCGTACTGCTTGTATTGTTTGATCAGATCTTTTGCTTCGAGTATTACACTCATACTGACGCCTCCTTGGTTTCATTATTCTGAGCGGTTTGGTCACTGATTTTGCTGTCGCGATGGATTGCAGGTCTGCGGCGCAGATAGCTCCGCCATGCGAAATAGACCGAGGCGAAGCCGCAGAACAGATTGATCAAAACGCCCGCGGTATACGGGATGATCGGCAGGTGGAATGATGCCAGCATCGTGCTGCCCGCAAATATCATGATATAACCTACGAGGCGGTGGATGCCCCACGACACAAGCGGTGCGAACAGTGCAAAGAGCATTCCGCCCGTCAGTGCGAAACGGATGGCATCGCCCAGCAGATAGCGCTTCATCTCCTGTCCGGAAGCTCCGAGCACCTGAAGCAGTTCAAGCTCGGGTTGCCGCTTTTCATAGAAGAGCGCCTGTGAGAAGAACCAGATCAGCGGGCAGACAGCCAACAGCAAGATAGCGATCATCGTGATGATACTGGTGTAGTTTTTGTTGAGCTCTATCGTTTTGGCGGTCGCAGTATCGAGATTGGTCACCGTCATATTGGTATAGTAGTCAGCCGCATCACGCAGCTCGCGGTAGATGTAGGTGATCTCCTCTGCGGTCGCATCGTCTTCCGCGTAGATCTTGAGTTCGTTATAGGTCGGCTCGAAGCCTGTGACCGCTTTATAATCCTTTTCGGAAAGATAGATGCCCCAGTTCTGACCTGTGGGGATCTCGGAGATGATCGCTCCGACCGTGTATTCGGTATAGCTGAACACCGATTCTCTCAGCCATGCGCTGAGCAGTGAATCCCGGTCTGCGGTGACCAGACTGCCCGAAATGGCATTTAATCTGTCCTTAAGCTCTTTGTCGGGCAGATCTGCGATCCAAACGGTGTCACCGACCTCCCAGTCAAAGCGCGATGAACCCAAGAAACCCTCTGTAACGGCGATCGTACGTTTGCCGTTCAGCACCGATTCGAGCGAGCCCTCGACTTCATATCCGAGCGCATCGAAACTGTCGATCACTTCCTGATCCAGTGCGTTATAATCGACGTTGAGGAAGCATTTGTTATCGCCTGTGATGCCGTCGATATAAACGCCGCCCGCAAAAAGCTTGGGGATGTCACGGTCGATCTTCACATGGGAGCATACGCTCATCGCCTGATAATAGGCGTGCTTTTCGATCGTTTTAATACCCGAAAGTGAATTGAAGAGCTCGCTTTTTTCGGTATCATAGCCGTACTGCGAATAATCGGTTATATTCTTCCCTTCGTCGCCCAAAAATTCGGGAATATCAAAATCAACGGTGATCTCGGGCTCGTCGAGCGAAAGCACTCTGGTGTAACAGGTGGCGATCGTGGAGGCACTGACAAATAGCATGGAAAAGATCAGCGTGCCTGCCATAAGCCGCAGAACATACTTCCAACAACGGCGGTAAGTGACCTTGCCGATCGTATCGGGAAAACCCGACCCGAAGAGGTCGTAGCTCACTCTCGGTGAATGGATATAGTTCGAGTTATCGGCTGCAACGATCAGCGCAGAAGGAGTTTTCGCAGATGCGGCGCGGATGCTGACAAATACTGCAATGCCGACGGTGAGTAAAGTCAGCAGGAACGCCCACAGGAAGTTGAGCCAGTCGATGGTGAACGCAAGCCCCGTTTGTTTGAACACGAGCCGGCTGATGAGCAACGCGATCAAGGTAGAGGGCAGCCACGTTGCAAGTACGAGCCAGAACTGCTCCCAGAAGGCAGTCAGAAAGAGCCTGCCGAAAGTTGCCCCGTAGGTCATGTATATGCCGTACGTGAATTTGTAGTGGTTGATCATCGTACTGTGCAGCACCCAAAGTGCCACAGCACCCACAGCCACAATGAGGACGAGCAGGAGTATGAAAATGATCGTATTCTGAGCAACGCTCAACTCAAAATCAAGCAACGGCGTTTTGGAAATGACGTAGTCGTGCAATTCGGCATCAAGCGTCTCGGTATAGCGGCCGATAAAGGCATCGAAAGATGAATCGACGTCACCGAGCAGTTGAATATCGAGGTCGTAACGCTTTTCCTCGGTGCCCGAAATGGATGATTCGATGCCGCCGACGATCTTGAAGATTTTATTGCCTGTCGACTGATCTACCTGAAACTGTCGGATCAGAAGATATTGATCCTGACTGAGATTGATCATCTGAAAATGATAAACCTCTCCGTTTGTACTCACATAACGGCTTTCCAGATAGGCACGCTGGGTATTCTGTTGATTGTAATGCAGGGTGCTTACCGTAAAAAAGAGCATCGAAATGAAGAGCAGCACCACCGTAAAGCTGAGATAACGCTTGAACTCGCTGACCACCGTTCGTGCGGCAAGTTTAAGATCCTTACGCAAGTACCTAAAGAGTGACATGGATTCATTCCTTTCCAAAAGAAATCGTAAGAGAGCGAAAACGGCAGTGTGAACCGGTGACGCCGGATCAACACTGCCGTTTTTCATTTATTCCACATGAACGCTGTAATTAGGCGCTTCCTTGGTAATATTGATGTCATGAGGATGAGATTCGCGCAGACCGTTGCCGGTAATACGAACGAATTTGCCGTTTTCCTTGAGCTCGGGGATGGTTTCGGTTCCGCAATAGCCCATGCCTGCTCTCAGACCGCCCATAAGCTGATAGATGGTGTCGGAGAGCAGTCCCTTGTAGGGCACGCGGCCTTCCACGCCTTCGGGAACGAGCTTCTTCGTACCGGTCTGGAAGTAACGGTCCTTACTACCCTTCTCCATGGCTGCGATCGATCCCATACCGCGGTAGACCTTAAAGGATCTGCCCTGATAGATCTCAGTCTCTCCGGGCGACTCCTCACAGCCTGCAAAGAGCGAACCGATCATGATGACGTCTCCACCTGCGGCAATGGCTTTGGGCAAATCGCCGCTGTACTTGATACCGCCATCGGCAATGACGGGTACACCGTACTGCTTGGCAACTTCATATACGTCGTTGATCGCTGTCAGCTGAGGAACGCCGATCCCCGCGACGATGCGAGTGGTGCAGATCGAGCCGGGACCGATACCGACCTTGACGGCATCGGCGCCTGCTTCGATCAGATCCTTTGCGGCTTCTGCTGTCGCAATATTGCCTGCAATGACCTGGCAGCCAGGGAACGCCTCTTTTATCTTCCTGAGGCAAGTAAAGATGTTCTTCGAGTGACCGTGTGCACTGTCGAGTACGAGGAAGTCTGCACCGACAGCCAGCAGAGCACCCGCTCTGTCGAGCACGTCGTTGGTCACGCCGATCGCAGCACCGCAAAGCAGTCTGCCCTTCTCGTCCTTTGCGCTGTTGGGGTATTTCTGTGCTTTTTCGATATCCTTGATGGTGATCAGTCCCTTGAGAACAAAATTCTCGTCAACCAGCGGGAGCTTTTCGATCTTGTGCTTCGAAAGGATCGCCTGCGCCTTGTCGAGCGTAGTGCCGACGGGAGCGGTCACCAGATTCTCATAGGTCATAACGTCCTTGATCTGCACGTTGAAATCGGTCAGGAAACGCATATCACGGTTGGTGATGATGCCGACCAGCTTCTTATGCTCGTCACAGATCGGAACACCCGAGATCTTGTACTTGCCCATGAGCTCATCTGCTTCATAGACATAGTTATCGGGGCTAAGGTAGAAAGGATTGGTGATAACGCCGTTCTCCGAACGCTTAACTCGCTCGACCTGATCAGCCTGCTGTTCGATCGTCATGTTCTTGTGAATGACACCGACGCCGCCTTCTCTTGCCATCGCGATGGCAAGTCTATACTCGGTAACCGTGTCCATTGCGGCACTCATCAGCGGGATGTTCAGCTTGATCTTCTTTGTCAGATGCGTTTCAAGCCTTACGGTATTGGGCAATACTTCACTCTTTTGAGGTACGAGGAGTACGTCATCAAAGGTGATTCCTTCTTTTGCAAATTTGGCATTCTGCATTACATAAACCTACCTTTCTCTTCCCCGCATTCGCGGGATACAACCTTGGTATATTAACTGATATTTTTTCTATTATAATATGATTTCGTTTCTTTGTCAAGAGAAAAAACGACGAAACATCAGATTTTTTTCAGCCGAAAATTTGAACAAATATCTCATATTTTATTCGTCGCTTCTTGACAAAGATTTTGACCCATGATATAATCATGACAGACTATATTTCTTCAATTTTGGAGGCTAAAATGAACTATAACGGCATCGATTTCGACACCTACTTGAAAAATTATCCCGATCGGAACGGTTATTTCGGCAAATACGGCGGTTCTTTCATTCCCCCAGAGCTTCAGACAGCAATGGATGAGATCACCGAAGCCTACTTCACCATTTGTAAGTCGAGCAAGTTCATCAGTGAGCTTCGCCGCATCCGCAGAGATTTTCAGGGC